>JAKSCZ010000024.1 GCA_022360335.1 Pseudomonadota bacterium | reverse complement strand
GGGCGTCATCGAGCAGTATCGACCGGATCTGTGGATACATGGACACACGCACGTTGCCTGCGACTACGAGATCTTCGGCACCCGGGTCGTGTGCAATCCGCGCGGATATCCGTCCGAAACCGCGGCCCGGGGGTTCGCGCCGGGACTGGTTCTGGAAGTGTGAATCGTAGGCGGCTTTACTCTACCTACCAGATAGGTTTAATATACCTATATGGTAGGTAAATCCGATCTATGAAACAGGCGGGCTCAAACGATGGCGACTCAGGCAACGCTGGAAGTGCTCTTCGGTGGCAAGGCAGCCGCGAAGGTCCTTCTGTTTATCGAGAACTACGGTGACGGCTACGCGTCGCGAATCGCGAAGACTTTCGATATGCCCCTGAGCGAGGTGCAGAAACAACTCGCGAAGTTCGAGCGCGCCGGGATTCTGGTCAGCCGCATGGTCGGCACCAGCCGCATCTACACCTGGAATCCTCGAGACCCCGCACTGCAGGGGCTTAGGGAGCTACTGCGCCAGACTCTTGAAGAAGGTATCCCTGAAAAGACGCTCCTACAGTTTTACAGGCAGCGACAACGGCCGAGACGCCAGGGCAAGGCGCTGTAAATGCCGGATATCACTGAACGGTCGAGCCTGGAAGAAGTTGCTGCCATCGTTTCGGATGCCCTCGAAAACGCCGGCATTACGGCAATACTCTCCGGTGGCAGCGCGGTAACGATCTACTCGGATAACGCCTACCTGTCCCGGGATCTCGATTTCGTGACCGCGGCCATGGTTGCGGATCTCAAGCCGGTATTGGAACGCCTGGGATTCGAGCACACCGGCGTTCCCAGGCTGTCCCAATTCAGCCATCCCAAAGTCGAGTGGTACGTCGAGTTCCCGCCGTCGCCGCTGACCTTTGGTAACCTTTACGTCAATCCCACGGATTGTGACGTGATCGAGCTGCCCGTCGGCAAGCTGCGAATTATTACGCCGACGCAGTCCGTGATGGACAGGCTCGCGGCGACTTACGCGTGGAACGACGCGCAGTCCCGGGACCAGGCAATCCTGGTTGCCGCAAATCAGGACATCGATTGGGCGGCGCTGGAGCTGTGGTTCGCCAATGAAGGCGTATCAAAGCAAGAGTATCGGCGTTTCAGGGACGCAGTCGGCGAAAGGAAGAACACACCGGCAAGCTGAAAGTCATACTCCGCCTGCGGCTATCTTCTAGCCGGGCTGCTCCGGAAACAGTCCGGGCATCCAGTGTGACGCCAGCTTCGCGGGGAACGTAATTCGTCCCGATCGTCTTTGGCCGGTTTTCTGTCCGGTTTAGAATCGCTCATAACTGTATTTACAACATAGAGTTAGAGCTTTCATAAGAAAGAAATGACCGGAAATATGGCCGCTTTTTTGTCTACACGGCCGTACAGCTCATCGAGAAGAAACTGCAAAAGGCCTTGAACCTGCTCGACAGGCACGAGGCCAATGCGCCATGGCAGGAATCCGGGGCCGCCGGTGTAGCAGCAGGAAGTCGATCGATTCAGCCGCGAAGGCGAGCGCGGGAGCCCGGCGCTTGAGGACACCTTCGAGTGAGATGAGCGACATGATGGCCGTTGCGAAATCGGGAGACGATCGAATCCCGAACCGGACCTGAACCGCAAACAGATCGGTTACGAACGCCGCCACTTCGAAATCGGCGACGCTGTGCGTGGGATGCCTGAGAATCAGCCGTCGAATCTCGTCCAGCAGATCCGCATGGATCAAGTCGTCCGGGACCTTCGCCGCGGTTGCGACCACGACGCGAGTGCACGCGGCAGCGTCCCCCATCGCCATGCCGAGGAAGAATTGCCGGAAGAGGCTCCGGGTCCTTCGATCGAGGCGCGTGAACAGCCCGAAATCGACGATTACGATCGTGTCGTCGTCCATCAGAATCAGGTTGCCTTCGTGAAGGTCGGTGTGAACGAGGCCTTCGACGAAGAGCATCTTGTAGAGCGTTCGAAGCGCCACTCTGGCCGCCGGCTCGCAATCCCGTCGTTGCGAATCGACCGCCGATGCGAATTCGGGCACGAGTTCCATTGTGTGAACCCTGGAACCGGACAGCTCCGGCACGGATGCCGGAATGCACACGTCGGAAGAAGCGAACGCAGCGCGAAATCGGGCGGACACGGCGGCCTCCAGTTCGAGGTCGAGCTGTCCTGTGAGCACGTCGGCGAACTGCTCCATGGTCTCGCGCCACGGGACGAGCCGGAGTTTGGGCACCCCGGCCAGTATCGAACATCCCAGCCGGGCGATCCGGACGTCGGCGACGAGCCGCTTCTCGACGTGTGGCCTCAGCACTTTCACCGCAACGAGCCTGCCCGATCGCGTGACGGCCCTGTGGACCTGCGAGACGCTCCCGGCTCCCAGCGGCGATCGATCGAACTCCCTGAAACGATCCTCCAGGGGACCGCCCAGTGTCGACTCGACCACCGTGCGAACGTGCCGCCACGGCTCCGGCCGGACGTGCGACCTGAGACGCCCGAGCGCTACGGCCCGCTCGACGCCGACCAGGTCGGGCCGGGACGACAGAAGCTGGCCGGCCTTGACGAACGTCGGACCCAGGCGTTCGAGCAACTCGGCAAGCGCCGGCGGCGGCAGCGCAGGTTCTCGCAGGATCAGTGCTGCGAAGCCGCGCGCAATGGCAAAAGACGCGAGTATGGAAGCAATCTGCAGGCAACGAAGGATCGGGGGGTACCGCCAACCTTGACCGTCGTGCCTCACTTACCGGCGTGCGCGGCTATTGCTGTGCTTTCTCGCCGAAGAACGAGCCGTAAGGGTCCTTGACGGACGGCCAGCCGCGGATACGCCGGGCGCGATTGGCGCCGTCCAGGAACTCTTCCGGAGTAATCGTCTCCATTCCCCAGCAGCAGCCGCTGTCGAAGGACAACCCGAGATCGCGGTCTTCGAAGGGTTTTTCGAAGGCCACCAGCACGTTCCTCGGGGGGATACTGACAATGGGGGTGCAAATGGCGATGCCCATCTGCCCGTCGGTGATCTGGCGCTGGTCGACGAAGACGTTGTAACCGGCACTGTAGATTATGGTGGCGGGAAAATCGGCACCTTCCTGATTGGCGAAACAGATGCTCCGCGGTTGCTTGACGGGCTCCGGCGTCAGCGAGAAGGTCACCCATGCCTCCCCGCCGAACTTCTCGGAGAGGAGTCCGCTCTGGCCATAGAGCTCCCAAACGACGATATCGAATTCGAACTGCGCCCTGTTGTGCTGGTTGATGATCCTGCGATCCAGCTCGAGGCGCATGAACGCCTTCAAATCGACGGACTCGGTGCTTTGCCATCCGTTCTTCAATTGCGCCGTTATCGGGAGAGTGATCGTCGATCCTTCGAACTCGGTCGTTCGACCGACCGGAAAATGTCCGACAGTACCGGTGAGGACGTCTCTGAAGTTGGCGACGAGATCGTGTTTTTGCATTTGCGCCTCCCGAATTCCTGATGCTTTATGGCGACCGGAGTCTATCCGCCGGGGCCGGGCAATTCTTCTCCGAGATTGTCTTATTGCCCCCGCGACTCCCCGGCGCTTCTCCAGGCTCAAAGATAGCAAGATGCGAGATGCCCTCCCTTGCATCGGGTGGTCTGATATCCGCAGAACGAAATAACAGCGGCAGCGTAACGCTGTTCGCGCACTCAACTGTGGCTGACGGATTGCCGGGTGCCCTGCGTATGACGGTCGAGCGAGAACGGGAAGTCGAAAAAAAAATGGCCGAGCTGCGAGCGGAACTTGCCGCTCTGCGGCACGAGCACGCAACACCGGTCACGCAGGAATACCGGTTTCGCACCGTCGACGGAGAGCGCTCGCTGGCCGAACTGTTCGGACGGATGGACGACCTGCTGGTGATCCACAACATGGGGTCGGGTTGCCCTTACTGCACCGCGTACGCCGACGGCATCAACGGGGTTTTGCATCACCTCGAGCGACGCACTGCGGTCGTACTGCTCTCCAACGACGAACCGGATGCGCAAAAGAAGTTCGCCGATGCACGCGGCTGGAGGTTCGACCTCGTGTCCGCCTCCGGCACGTCGTTCAGCGACGATTTCGGATTCGAACCGAAGCCGCGCGATTTCTGGCCCGGCGTAATCGCTTTTCGAAAACACGGGGATTCCATTCACCTGGCGGCGAAGACTTTCTTCGATCCCGGTGACGATCTCTGCGTCGTCTGGCCCTTGTTTACGCTGCTCGAAGAAGGCGCCGCGGACTGGACGCCGACCAACAGCACTTCGAAAGAAAAGATTGCGGTTTGAACGCGAGTACCGGGCTATTCCGCAAATACCGGAGCACACACATTGAATTTCTTGGGAATTCAGATCGGAGAACGGAGGAACTAGAATGCTTTTTCCAGCAATAGACAGGTTTCAACCATTTGGCGGCAGCGAACCTGTGGGTGTCGCCGACAGGATGTTGGCCAAAATGGGTTCGTATGAATTTCCCCTGGAGTCTGTTCAGCACTACCCGGAGGAGATCATTCGCGAAATCGAACACGGCGTCAGCGATCTCAGGCGCATCGGGGACCTCAAGACCAAGTTCCTGATGCGGCCGTCCAAGAGCGCGCTGTTGGAACAGGCGCTGCACAGCGAATCGCCTATCGAACGCGACCAGGCCGTCTGGCAGCTGATCGCGGCGTTCCCCGGCGACGCAGCCGACGTCCTGATCCAGTCGATCACATCGGCGCCGACGCGCAAGCTGAAACTGTCCGGGTTGCTCGCCCTCGTCAAGCTCGCGCACATCGAGGAAGAGAAAATCCTGACGTTCCTCGGGGCCATGGCCGCCGGCGACATGGACGACGATATCGAAATTACCGAGTGGGCCCGCGTGCTGACCAACGATCTGCGCGTCGCGAAGCAGGGCTACGAGTCCCTCGACGCTGCGGCATCCGGCAGGGATTTCGACTACGATCCCGAAGCGAGGTTCGACGCGACGATGCCGCTGGTGTTCCACTGCCATGCCCTCACGCGCGTCGGCCCGACGACGTGGCACACCGTCATCAGTCCGGAGTGGTTTTCCGTCGTCTTCGGCGACGCGAAGGCGCTGATTCGCTCGGAGACCTACATGACGAATCTCGTGCTCGAGAAAACGGTACCCGGCCTGCACGCCGACGGCTCCCCGCACTACGAGCACTTCGGATTCAGCGGCCGGTCGGACAAGCTTTCTTCGAACGTCTATCGCCACAACTACTGGGCGAAACTCTATCGCCCGTACTACACCTCGGGGAAAGTCGAACGGGTCAGCGACAGCAAGCCGGTAATGCGGTCGATCGCACAGACTTTCTGCCGCACCGCGGTAACGTCCGCGCCCGAGCGCTACCGGACGGCGAAGGGTCCCGTTCCCGAGTCGGTGCGCGGCATGTTCTTCGGCTACGGCCATATCGAGCCGAGCATACTCGCAACGAGCCGCCTGAATATTCGCGCCGGCGAGTTCCAGCTCACGCCTCAGCGAAACCCGGCTACCGGGAAACTGGCCAACACGTACTTCTTCGGCACGTTCTTCGGCAAGACGACGGACCTGGACGGCGACGGCAGGCTGGATATCAACACCATGCCGGTGCATTGCGACGTAGACGGCCGGCTGGATTACGACGGCGACGGCAACATGGCACCCGACCCGGTCGCGCCGCTCGACTGGACAGGGCTGCCCGGCTAGGCACTCTGCGCGGAGCTGCACCGCCTCGATCCCGGGGCGGTGCTTTCCGGCAGCGTCACGTCACGGGACCGCGACGTGAAGAACGACCTCCAGGACAAGGCTCGCGAGTACCGGCTGGGCTGGCTGCACGGGCTGGACTCGTTTCGGGACGGCACCCGCGCGGAACGGCAGCCCGCGCCCGGGCCGCAGCCCGGCCTCCTGGCGACGACCTACGACTCCACCTGCCGCCTGCTCAAGCATCCGGCGCTGCGGGCCGACCGCTACCCCGGACCCGAGCTGCAAACGCTGGGCGAATCCGAACGGGCGGCAAACGCGCTGCGGCGGGAACTGGAAGCCGGGCGATTCGTCAAGCGCCAGGACAGCCGTGAATCGCAGGCCCGCGCAATCGTTGCCTACGTCTGCGGTCGCGCCGTGGCGGCCTCGATGCGGCCGTTCATCGAGCGCTGCGCCTCGGCGCTGCTGGCGTCTCGCCGGGAAAAGCTGGACCTGGTTGCCGACTACGCCGCGGTTCTGCCCGATTACGTGTTGTGCCACATGCTGGCGATGCCCGTCAGCGATCGCCCGCGCCTGCGGCATTGGGCCGACGAACTGTCCCGCGTCGCGGACGGTGAAACGCACGCGGTGCTTACCGCGAGCGCGGCGGCCCACGATATTCGCAGGTTCATCGTCGCCCGGTATGCCGAACTCGGCAATCGCGGCGATGCGGCCGATGGCCGCGGCGTGCTGGTCCGGCGCCTCGACGCTTACCCGGAGGACGTCGTGACCAGCGCCGTCGCGGTCATGCTGGCCGCCGGCAACGAAACGGTGCAGGACCTGATCGGCAGTGCGGCGGTCGTTCTGCTGGCGAACCCCGATATCGAAGCGCGCGTTCGCAGTTCGCCCAACCTGGCGCGCCCGCTGGTCGAGGAGGTCTTGCGCCTCGAGACACCGGTGCAGTCGACGGACCGGGTGGCATCCGAATCGACGACCGTCGGCCGCTGCCCGATGCGCAAGTGGGAACGCGCCACCGTCTGGCTTGCGGCCGCCAACCGGGACCGTGCCGTATTCCGTGACGCAAACGAGGTGCGGCTCGATCGCCGGACCAACCCGCACCTGGCGTTCGGTCTCGGCGCCAACAAATGTCCGGCCGCGGCACTGGCGCGGCTGGAAGCGCAAATCGCGATCCGCCGCCTGTTACGGCACACCGACGCGCTTCGTCTGGCTGCGCCCATCGTGCGCAAGCCCGAGGGCGTATTGCGCGGGCTGCGCTCCCTGACGATCGCGCTGCCATGACCGGCACCGGGTTTCGCAATGCGGTGTTCGCGATCGCATTGACCGAGTGCGCGGTGCTGGCGATCCAGGCGGCGATGCTGCTGCACGTTTTCAGGCTGACGGGGGGGTCCGTGCCCTGGGTCGGTGCGATGGTGCTCGCGACCCTGGCGACCAGCGCGTTCGCGCCCTTGCTCGGCGCCCGTATCGCGACCATCGTCAAGTCGAACCTGCGCGTGGTGGCCTGTTGCTATGCCGGCTGCGGGGTCGTTCTGCTGTCGATCGCACCGCTCGACCACGTCTGGACGCTGTTCTGGCTGCACGCGCTGGCGAGCGCGGCGTTCTGGATCGGCTCGCCCAGCCGGCAGGCCGTGATCCGCGAACTCGCCGCCGCGGGTACGCTGATGCGCGCCAATTCCATCGATGCGACCTTTCGCGGCGCCGCGCAGATCTCCGGTGCTGCAATCGGTGCGGCGGTCTATGCCTGCTCACAGTCGCTGATCGTGACGGCCCTCACGGCGGCGGCGGCAACGCTGTCGTCATCGGCCGTCTTGTGGGCCGTCGCGCAGAGCCGGCGCCGGGAAGGATTGCCGCCGGCACCCGGGCGTCGCGAAGCGGCCGCGGCCGGGCCGCGGCTCGCGGCCGGCGGCACGACGCACAGCCCGTCGCTCGACGGATTGCTGTCGTTCGTCGTCGCGATGACCGTCGTCTCCGGCTTTGCCGTGGGGCTGCTGGATCCGTTACTGCGGCCGTTCATCGAGGAAAACGCGCTCGGCGGCGACGCAAGCTATGCGATCTGGCTGGCGGCCTTCGGTGCGGGCTGCCTCGTCGGGCCGTGGATCGGCAACTGGGCCTATCGCCGCATCGGAGCCGAGCGGACCGTCTTCGCCGCGTTCTTCTCCGAGGCGCTGGTGTTCGCGGCGTGGTCGCAATCGGCAAGCGTCGTGTTGAGCACGGTCCTGTTTGCCGCCTGGGGTGCGAACAACTATGCGTTCCTGCCGTGCCAGGCCAACCTCGTACACACGCGGGTCGATCCGGCCCGTCAGCCGGCAGTGTTTGCGCTGCTGGACAACGCCAGCTTTCTCCCGCAGCTGCTGGTCGCGGCGAGTATCGTGGCCGTGCTCGGCGACCTGAGCCCGACGCGCCTGCTGCAGGCCGGCGGTCTGTTCTATTGCGGGAGCTTCGTCCTGGTCCTCGGTTTCTACGCGCTGAGCCGGCGCATCGGACGAACCCGGCACGCCGGGGCCGGTACGGTCCGGCAGCGATGAACGAGAAGGAATTCATCGCGACACTGATGCAGGTGCGCGGCGACGCGCACGAAGGCTGGTTGCGCGTGCCGTTCGATGAGCTGCCGATCGATTCGCTCGACCTGTTGACGTTCGCGGTGCTCCTGGAGCGGTCCTGTCCGGACGCGATTCTGAAGACGAAATTCGCGCCGCAAACGACGTTGCGCGATCTCTACGAGGCGGTCCGGTGAACTTCAGGTCGACACGGGTCCGTGTGCGGCTTCCCCGGACGAACGTCGCCGGACTTTCGGAAGGCTGGCTCTTCAAACACGCCGGCGACCTGCAATGGCAGAATATCTGCCGGACGCTCGGCGCCGACGGCATTACGTCCCGCAATTTGCTGAGCGAGGAAGGGATGACCATCTACCCGGCTTTCCTCGCCGTCCGGGCGCAATACGACCGGCCGATTCACGCGCTCAATCTCGACGACACGCTCGAGGTAAGGACCGACCTCGGGCGCTTCGGCCGGGGAATATTCCAGGGCGCGAGCCGCTATACGGGCCCCGGGAATGCGCTGCGCGTGTCGATGCTGAACACCTTCGTCGGCATGCGGGACAATGAACTGCACCCGGTGTTGCCGCGCGCTTTACGCAACTCGACCAGCGGCGACCTGGCCGAGATTCCGGACATGCTGAGCGCGTCGCGTGCGATGCGCAGACGGCGGCGTTCCGGCGTATCGTTCGGTAACCGGGTCCTGGACCTGGACACGGGCAACTTCGGGAAGCGGCGCGGCTACGTGCCGTCGCCGTACAGCGATTTCAACGCGGCGGGGCTGCTCTACTTCGCGGTGTTTCCGGTCATCGCGGATACCGTCGAACGGCTGCTCGTTCACGAGCATGCACCGGGGGAGGTGCGCGATGACTGGGCACGCGACACGTCCGTGCTGCGGCGGGACGTGTTCTACCATCAGAATATCCGGCTGGGCGACGAGGTCGACGTGGAACTCCGGACGCTGCTCATCGGTGAGACCGACGTCGTTACGCACAACGTACTGACGCGCACGTCGGACAAGGCCGCGCTGGCGGACGTGCTGACCGTCAAGGAATTCTCATGGGTACGCTCAGTAGGCGCCCAGCGTCTGCAGGCCGGTCAGCCAGGCTGACGCGGCGGCGCGCCGTTCCTGCTTTGCGCAGGCCGCGTTCATGTCGCCGAAGCCGTCATGCTGGATTTCCGTGTATTCGCCGTCCCGATACAGGCGCTGACGAATGCGCACGGTCGTGCTGACGCCGGTCCAGCGATCGGCATCCAGGAGCAGGATACCTCCGGATTCGTCGACCTCGCGTATTTCCGCATCGAACTGCTGCCGGTACCACCCGGGGTCCCGTAGCGCACGAGCAGCGCCCCGGTTCCTGAACCGGGACGTGACGTTGAAGTCCCGCCGCCAGTCGAAGCGCGCCGAGCCCTCCCCATCGAGCACCCGCTGCAGCCGGACACAGAACTCGGTCCAGCCGAGCCGCAGGCACAAAGCCTCGTCCAGCGATATGGCGCCGTGATCGGAGATTGCCAGTTCGGTGTCGTCCTTCCTCGGCAGCAGCGAAAACCGGATGCGGTACCATGGCCCGAGACCGAGAAATTGCCACCTCAGCGCAAACCCGATTTCGTCGTACCACTCGATTACGTCGCCGTTGTGAAAATCGCCGTCCCCGAACACGAAGCGAAACGGCGCATCGGCGCAGAACGAATCGACGTTCGCGAACCATCGCGCCAGGCGTTCGGGCTCGCTGACGAAAGCCCAGACCTTGTCCCGCGGTGAGCGCAGCCGGTATATCACGTTCGCGGTGTACATCGATCAATCCCTGACGTCGATGATCAGGTGCGTTCTCGAACGGACGGGGTCGCGGTTGATGACGGTATGAGGTACGTCCACGCGGACGTGGTGAATGGCGCCTTTCTCGAGGTGCACTTCGTGTGACAGTACTTCGTTGCCGTCGCTGTCCCAGTCTCCCCAGGCCATGACGCAGTGCGGCGTGGTCCGCAACGGCACGTGCACGCGGCGGCCCACGAGCTCGTAACTGTTATCGTCGTCGGTGTGCATCGCCCAGGCGAAGTGAGCCGAGATACAGGCGAGGAAGGCCCCGTCCTCGCCGCCGACGTCGCGGCCGAGCAGTTCGCCCAGCCGGTGACACAGCCGGAGCAGCGCCTTCGGCTGTCCCGGCAGCGATTTCGGAATCAGCGTAACGACCGGCTCGGGATTGGGATAGTGCGTCGTCAGCCAGAATGCACCGTGATCCTCCTGCTCGTACTCGACCTCTCCCAGGGTCGCGAACAGCGCCTCGGGCGTCGTCGTATCGCAGATCGGCAATGCGATCGACCAGGCTCCGGGAATATGCGTCCTGATCGGCTGGCCGCTCTTCAGCAAGTCCGAAACGTGTCGCGTGTAGTGACGGAGACTTCGCTCGAGTTCGAGCTGGTCGACCGCCGTCCAGGCGATGTCCAGGCGCTCGTGAACCTTGAGTGCCCGGTATTCCGCGCTGCGCAGCTGCATGCCCGCCGCCCGGCTAGCGTCGTTCCGCCGCCGCCGGCCGGCTGCCGGCCACGACGTCGTCGACCCGTATTTCGGACGGTCCTGCGGGACCGCCGTCCAGGGCCTCGAGGAAGGCGACGAGGTAGCCGAGCTCCTCTTCGGTCGGCGGCGGGCGCGACAGGGACGATCGTTTCCGGATGTCCGTCGCCGCGTAGTGGATACGCACGGCGCCGGCGAGATCCGCCACGCTGCCGTCGTGCATATAGGGTCCGGTGCGCGCGACGTTGCGCAACGACGGCGTGAAGAACATGCCGTCGTAGTCGCGATTGCTCACCATGCCGACGCCGGGATCGTCGTAGTAGCCGGACCGGGCATCGTAGCCGACGCCGAGCCGGTGAAACCGGTCGTCGGCGAACAAGGCATGCGTTTCGCCGATCGTGTGGCATCCCGCGCAATCGAATTCGCTGCGAAACAGGTCGAGGCCTTTGCGTGCCGCCGGGCGCATCGCTTCGACCTCGCCGCCGTAGTAATAGCGGTCGAACGCTGAGCCGGCCGAAACCAGCGTGCGTATGTACGCACCGAGCGTCCGCGCAATTTCCGGAAAGCCGATGTCCTCGATGCCGTGAATTCGCTGTAGCTCGTCCAGCGCACCGATCGTTCGCAGCCGGTCCCGCAGCATCCGTTCGGAGCGGATATCGAATTCCGCGGCGCCCATCAGCGGGTACTTGATCTGTTGCTCGATGGTCGTCGGGTTGCCGTCCCAGTTGAGCATGCCCCGGTAGGCCGCGTTGAGCAGCGACGGCACGTTGCGCCGCGTACGGCGTTGCAGCGTGCCGGTACCGGTCTGCCGGCCGTCTGAAAAGGCGAGGTTCGGGTCGTGGCAACTGGCGCAGGCGACCTCGCCGGTGCGCGACAGGCGCGGTTCGAAGAACAGCGTCCTGCCGAGTTCGACTATCGCCGGGCTGAACGGGAGGTCGCTCGGAATCGGCACTTCAGGCAGGCCCAGCGGATGCTGCACCCGCCAGCGGTGACCGGGAACGTCGAACTCGACCAACGAGAAGCCGCGTTCCTCGCAGGCCGCACAGGCTCGTTCGGATACCGTCCCGGACCGGGGCAGGTAGACGCCGCTGCCGTTGCCGGAAAGATCGCTGACGACGACCGCGACGTTGTGGCGTTCGCTGAGCGTCCGGATCCGCCGGCGCCAGTCGACGCGGCCGCTTGCCGGCCAGCTGGCATTGACGAGAACGATATTGGCGCCGCGACTCGCGAATCTCGGGATCGCCGTCAGGACGTCGTTGCCCGAAGCCACGCCGACGCGGGTCTCGTCGCGCGCCACCGTGTCGAACAATTCCCTCGCAAAGCCCGGTGTAATCGACGCTTCGGAAGCGCCCGGCGCCAGCGTCCGTTTCCGGTACCGGGCGACGATACGTCCCTCGTCGCTGGTCAACACGCTCGTGACGTAGGTGTTCGGGGATGCGTCCTCGAGCATCGAGTAGCTCACCCAGACCGAGGCCCTGCCGGCGATTTCGCCGATCGCGCGCGTGGTCGGTCCGGGAATGGGCTGCGCCGCCGGGCTATCCCGCGACGCCGGATTCCGTTTCGTCACGTCGGCGCCGAACGCGTATTCCGGCAGCACCACGAACTCGGCACCGGACTCCGACGCGGCTTCGACGAGACGCCGGACCGTCGCCAGCGGGTTCGCCGGCGCCTGCCCGGCCGCCGACGCGATGGCCACGGTGCTGGACGATG
>JAKSCZ010000442.1 GCA_022360335.1 Pseudomonadota bacterium | reverse complement strand
GGGAGATAAGGTAACTGTCCCCGATCTCCGAGATAAAGTAACTGTCCCGAAACTCGTCACGGTTTTATTGCGCCGTCGGGGGTATCATGAACATAATTCGCGGCTCAGGATCAGGGGCTCGGCCCCAGGAGATGCCAGATGTTTGCCAACATTGGTCCGTGGCAGTTGCTGATCATCCTCGTGATCGTGCTCGCCATCTTCGGAACCAGGAAACTCCGTAACATCGGGTCCGATCTCGGCGGCGCCGTCAAGGGCTTCCGTTCGGCGATGAACGAGGCGGACGAGGCCGCCGAGCGAATCAATGACGAATCGAAGGACGCTGACTTCGACAGTACGCCCGCCGAAGAGTCCAGCGAGAAAAAAGACGCCTGAGCGCAAGGGCCGACCATGTCCGGAATCGGCGGTTCGGAATTCATCCTGCTGTGCCTCATCGGGCTGCTGATCCTCGGGCCCGAACGGCTGCCGCGCGTCGCCCGCCAGCTCGGCGCCTGGATCGGCAGGGCCCGCCAGATGACCCGCGGCCTGCAGCGCCAGCTCGAGGAAGAACTCGATGCCGGGAAGAACCTCGGCTTCGATCCCGCCGATATCGGCAACCTCGATCCGACACAACGGATGACGCCGCGCGACGACGACACCTACTCGCCCGTGCACGATGAGGCAAGCGATACGGCGGAGCCGCCGGCTGCACCCGACGACGGCGCCGGGAAGACGGCGTAGTGGCGGGCGAGGAACGCGAAGAGCTCGCCGAAGGCACGCTGCTGTCGCACCTCGTCGAACTGCGCAGCCGGCTGTTCAAGATGTTCGGCGCCGTGTTCGTCGTATTCCTCGGGTTGTTGCCGTGCGCCAAGACGATCTTCGACTACGTGGCGGCGCCGCTC
This sequence comes from Pseudomonadota bacterium, assembly GCA_022360335.1. Taxonomy (GTDB): domain Bacteria; phylum Pseudomonadota; class Gammaproteobacteria; order Steroidobacterales; family Woeseiaceae; genus UBA1847. Next base: position 9,748 of record JAKSCZ010000442.1, on the reverse strand, counting down.
GTCAGCGTCGTTCCCAACGGCGAGCTGCTCGCGCTGAGTCCGGTATCGCCGCTGACGGCGACCATCGCGCTGACGTTCTATCTCGCGATCTTCATCGCGATGCCGGTCATCCTGTACCAGCTGTGGGCTTTCGTCGCGCCGGGCCTGTACAGAAAAGAGAAGCGCTTCGCCTTTCCCCTGCTCGGGACCAGCATCGTCCTGTTCTTCGCCGGTATGGCGTTCGCGTATTTCGTCGTGTTCCCGCTGATCTTCGGCTTCGTCTCGACGTTCACGCCCGACACCGTCAACTACCAGCCGGACATGACCGAATACGTCAGTTTCGTGATGATGGTCGTGCTCGTGTTCGGCCTCGCGTTCGAGACCCCGATAGCCACCGTGCTGCTGGTCATGACGGGCCTGACGACAACGCAGAAGCTCGGCAAGGCGCGGCCTTACGTCTTCCTGGGCGCATTCGTCGTCGGTATGCTCCTGACGCCGCCCGACGTCATCAGCCAGACGATGCTCGCGGTGCCCGTCTACCTCCTGTACGAGCTGGGTATCTTCATGTCGCGCCTGGTCTCGGCCCGTCCCGGGCCCGCCGCCGAGGCAGCCGTCGACGCCGACGAATGACGGGTGACGCCTGCGGTTTGTGGCAGTCGGCCACCGATTTGTGTAACTTGCCTGACCCATCGGGGCTCCGATATCCGGGGGAGAGGAGCGGCGCCCGACACATCGACGCCGCCCGATAACAAGAAGGCTTTGAGAGAAATCGCGCTATGACGACATCGACGGCACACGCGGCTGGGGACGACGTGCTCGGCCACCCGCGGGGTCTGATGACCCTGTTCTTCACCGAGCTGCGGGAGCGCTTCGGCTATTACGGCATGCGCGCCCTGCTGGTCCTGTACATGACGGATGCGGCGCGCGGGGGCCTCGGCCTGGGCAACGAGATCAGCGGCGCGATCTACGGCTTGTTCACGTTCGGCGTGTACGCGCTCGCCCTGCCGGGCGGCTGGATCGCCGATCGCGTCATCGGCCAGCGCCAGGCCGTGTTCGTCGGCGGCATCATCATCGCAGCCGGCTACTATTCTCTCGGGCTGCCGATGGTCGTGCCGGGATCGGAGTTGTGGTCCTTCTACCTGGGGTTGGCGCTCGTCGTAATCGGTACCGGACTGCTGAAGCCGAACGTCAGCGTCATCGTGGGCGGCCTGTATACCGAGGACGCGCCGGCGCGGCGGGACGCGGGCTTCTCCATCTTCTACATGGGCATCAACCTGGGCGCATTCTTCGGGCCGCTGCTCTGCGGTTTCGTCGGCGAAAAGGTCAACTGGCACCTCGGATTCAGCCTCGCCGGCGTCGGCATGACCCTCGGATTGATCCAGTACGTCGCCGGCCGCAAGTACCTGCGCGGCGCCGGCGAGCTGGTCGCGGAAGCCGCGGAGCCCGCCAGGCTGGCCTCCGCCCGCAGGAGCCTCGGCATCGCGCTCGTCGCGGTCGCGGTCCTCGTGGCCGGTCTCGCCGGCCTCATGACCTCGGGCTCGACAGACGTGTCGATCGTCGAGTTCGCACAGTGGACCGGCGCGATCGTCGTCGTCGTTGCCGTGATCTATTTTGCATCCGTGATTTCCTTCGGCTGCCACGACCGGGTGGAGCGGCAACGCGTCTTCGTGATCTTCCTGCTGTTCCTCGGCGCCGCCATGTTCTGGTCCGGCTTCGAACAGGCCGGCACGTCGATGAACATCTACGCCCGCGACCTGACCGACCGCGTCGTATTCGGCTGGGAAATGCCCACGACGTGGCTGCAGTCGGTGAACCCGGTGTTCATCATCCTGCTCGCGCCGGTCATGGGGATGCTCTGGGTGAAGCTCGGCGAGCGCAACCCGTCGATCCCGCTGAAGTTCGGCATGGGCCTCGTGCTGCTCGGCGTCGGCTTTCTCGTGCTCGCATGGGGGGCGCTCTACGTACCCGACAATGCGGCCGGCGACCCGGGCGTGGGCGTGGCCATGACCTGGCTCGTCGTGACGTATTTCTTCCATACCGTCGGAGAGCTCGCGTTGAGCCCGGTGGGCCTGAGCAGCGTGACCAAGCTCTCGCCGGACCGGCTCGTCGGCCAGATGATGGGCACCTGGTTCATGGGCGCCGCGCTCGGCAACCTGGTCGCAGGGCTCATCGCGAGCCGTATCGACAACCTGCCGCCGAACGAGCTGTTCAGCGTCGTCGCGAGCCTCGTCGTCGGCGCCGGCGTGCTGTTCGTCCTGTTCTCGCCGCTCATCAACCGGATGACGCACGGCGTCAAATAGCCTGCCGAGGTAAGCACATGAAGCACTACTCCCTGTACGTTCTCCTCCTGCTCCTGCTCGCCGGCTGCGGCCGGTCCGGCGGCGAGACGCCTCCGCCGCAGGGCGGCGCGGCACCGGCCGAATCGGCCGACGAATTCGTGGCGCGCGCCAACGCGGAGCTCGAGGAACTCTACAGGGAACTCGGCGCCGCCGAGTGGGTACGGTCGACGTACATAAACGGCGACACGGCGATCATCGCCGCGGCCGCGAACGCGCGTTACCAGAAATGGCACGGCGAGATGGTGAAAAGCTCGCTCGCCTACGAAGGCCAGGAACTCGATCCGGCGACGCGGCGCGCCATCGAGCTCCTCAAGCTCGGCACGTCGGCGCCGGCGCCCGGCGACGCGGCCGGGCGCAAGGAGATCTCGACGCTCTCGACGGACATGGAGGGCATGTACGGCGCCGGCGAGTACTGCCGCAGCGACGGCGACTGCATCCCGGGCCCGGAACTCGAGCAGCGCATGAGAGACGTTCGCGACTACGACGAGCTGCTCGAGTACTGGCGGGGCTGGCGCGAAGTCTCGGTCCCGATGCGCGAAAAATACGCGCGCTTCGTCGAACTCGCCAACGAAGGCGCCGTGGAACTCGGCTACGACAACCTCGGCGAGATGTGGCGCTCGAACTACGACATGAGCCCGGCCGACTTCCAGGCCGAGTCGGCCAGGCTCTGGGGCCAGGTCAAGCCGCTCTACGACGAGCTGCACTGTCACGTGCGCGCCCGGCTCGGCGAGGTCTACGGCGACGACAAGGTCCCGCAGGAAGGCCCCATCCCGGCGCACCTGCTCGGCAACATGTGGGCGCAGGAATGGGCCGCGCTCTACGACCTCATGGAACCCTTCCCGGGCGTCGGCGACGTCGACGTCGACACCACGCTCAGGACCAGGAATTTCTCTCCGCAGGAAATGGTGCGCTCGGCCGAGAGCTTCTACGTGTCGCTCGGCATGCCGCGCCGGCCCGATACCTTCTGGGAGCGCTCGCAGTTCTCGAAACCGCGCGACCGCGACGTCGTCTGCCACGCGAGCGCCTGGGGTCTCGACGGCGGCAACGACCTGCGCATCAAGATGTGCATCAACCAGACCTACGACGAGCTGCGCGTGATCTACCACGAGCTCGGGCACAACTACTACCAGGGCGCCTACAAGGATCAGCCGCCGTTGTTCCAGGGGGCCGCCCACGACGGCTTCCACGAAGCCATCGGCGATACCGTCGTGCTCTCGATGACGCCCGGCTATCTCGCAGAGGTGGGGCTCGTCGGTTCGGCCGAGGACGACCCGCGCGCCGTCGTCAACCGGCAGATGCAGATGGCGCTCGACAGCATCGCGTTCCTGCCGTTCGGCAAGCTCGTCGACGAGTGGCGCTGGGGCGTGTTCTCCGGCGAGATCGCGCCGGCCGACTACAACCGGTCGTGGTGGGAGCTTCGAACGAAATACCAGGGCGTCGCCCCGGCCGTCGAACGCTCCGAGGCCGACTTCGATCCCGGCGCCAAGTACCACGTGCCGGCCAACGTGCCGTATTCGCGCTACTTCCTCGCACGCATCCTGCAGTTCCAGTTCCACCGTACACTGTGCGAGATCGCGGGACACGAGGGCGATCTGCATGCCTGTTCGATCTACGGCAACAGGGAAGCCGGCGAGAAGTTCCATGCGATGCTCGAAGCCGGCGCCAGCCAGCCCTGGCAGGACACGCTCGAGGTCATGACGGGCACGCGCGAGATGGACGCCACGGCGATCGTCGACTATTTCGCGCCGCTCATGGCCTATCTGAAGGAACGCAACGAAGGCCGCAGCTGCGGCTGGTAAGAATAATTACCGCAGGAGGGGCTTCAGCCCCGAATCGATTCGGGGCTGAAGCCCCTCCTGCAACGAAGCCAGGGGATTCTCATGTCGGACGACGTACAGGCCAGCAGCACCAACGGCGGTTTTCTCGGCGCGGTCGAACGCATCGGCAACAAGCTGCCCGACCCGGCCGTCCTGTTCATCGCGCTGCTGTTCGTCGTCTGGGCGCTGTCCTGGCTGCTTTCCTACGTCAGCTTCGACGTTGTCGACCCGCGGTCCGGCCAGCCGCTCGTCATCCGGAACCTGCTGACCGGTACGTCGTTCACCGAATTTCTCTCGGTCATGGTGACGAACTTCTCGCATTTTCATCCGGTGGGCGTCGTGCTCGTCGCGATGCTCGGTATCGGCGTAGCGGAACACACCGGCTTCATCAATGCGGCGATTCGTTCCCTGCTCAACGTGACGCCGACGTCTTTGCTGACACCGATGGTCATCCTCGTCGGCATCGTGTCGCATTCGGCCGTCGATGCCGGTTACGTGCTCGTGATCCCGCTCGGCGGCGTCATCTTCTACGCCGCCGGCAGGCATCCGCTCGCGGGCATCGCAGCCGCGTTCGCCGGCGTGTCGGGCGGCTTCTCGGCCAACTTCGTGCCGAGCTCGCTCGATCCCCTGCTGCAGGGCCTGACCCAGGCCGGAGCGCACATTCTCGACACGTCCGTCGTCGTGAACCCGCTCAACAACTATTTCTTCACGACGGCCTCGTCGGTCATCATCATCGGCCTCGGCTGGTACATCACGGACAAGGTCGTCGAGCCGCGGATATCGAAGACCGGGATCGACGGCGATGCCGAGGACCTGCCCGAGATGCACGACCTGGCGCCGAGCGAACGCAGGGGCCTGCGCTGGGCGCTGATCGCGATGGTCGCCGGTCTCGCGCTGCTGGTCGGCACGGCGCTGCCGGAAGGGTCCGCCTGGCGCGCCGCAAACGGCGACCTGACGTCGTCCGCGGCGCCGATGATGCGCGCGATCGTCTCGCTGATCTTCCTGTTGTTCCTCGTGCCGGGCGTCGTGTTCGGCATCGTGTCCGGCTCGATGAAGAGCTCCAGGGACATGATCGAGGGCATGACCCGTTCGATGCACGGCATGGCGTACTACCTCGTCATCATGTTCTTCATCGCACAATTCGTCTACGCGTTCGGCCAGTCGAACCTGGGCGTATTGCTGGCGCTGAAGGGTGCGGAGTTCCTCAGGTCGATGAATGCGGGCGCGCCGATCACCATCGTCGGCATCGTCATCCTGACCGCATTCGTCAACATCTTCGTAGGCAGCGCCAGCGGCAAGTGGGGCCTGCTGGCGCCGATCTTCGTGCCGATGCTGATGTCGCTGGGCATCTCGCCCGATCTGACGCAGGCCGCCTACCACGTCGGTGACTCGAGCACCAACATCATCACGCCGCTGATGCCGTACTTCCCGCTCGTCGTCGTCTACTGCCAGCGCTACGTGAAGGGCACGGGAATCGGCACGCTGACGGCGATGATGCTGCCGTACTCGATGTGGTTCCTGGGCGTCTGGACGGTGTTCCTGCTGGCCTACTACGCGATCGGCTTACCGCTGGGTTTCGCGGCCAGCTACACGTACCCGCCGACCTGAGCCGGGAGCCCGCTCATGCACGACTTCGAGAAACTCGGCGCCTTCTACGTGGGCAAGCGCTACGACCCCGGCGCCGGCAAGCTCACCGACGAACCGGTCCTCTACGACTCGAAGGATCTGACGACGCACGCCGCGATCATCGGCATGACGGGCTCGGGCAAGACGGGTCTCGGCATCGGCCTCCTCGAAGAGGCCGCGCTCGATCACATCCCGGTCATCGCCATCGATCCGAAGGGCGACATGGGCAACCTGTTGCTCACGTTCCCGCAACTCAGGGCCGAGGATTTCCGGCCGTGGATCGACCCGCGAACGGCGATGGACAAGGGCCAGACGCCGGACGGGTTCGCCGCATCGCAGGCGGCGCTCTGGAAGAAGGGACTCGGCCGGTGGGGCCAGACGGGCAAACGCATCGCCCGGCTCAGGAAAAGCGCCGAGTTCGCCATTTACACGCCAGGCAGCAACGCCGGGCTGCCCGTCTCGGTACTGCATTCTTTCGACGCGCCCGGGCAGGACCTGATCGACGACGTCGATCTGTATCGCGAGCGCGTGCAGGCGACGGCGACGAGTATCCTGACGCTGCTCGACATGGATGCCGACCCGGTGTCGAGCCGCGAACACATCCTGATCTCGCGCCTGCTCGACCATGCCTGGAAGGAAGGACGCAGCCTCGACGTACCCGGCCTGATCGGCGAGATCCAGAACCCGCCGATCGCCCGGGTCGGCGTCATGAACATCGACTCGTTCTACCCGGAAGGCGAGCGCTTCGAACTCGCCATGGCGCTCAACAACCTGCTCGCGGCCCCCGGCTTCGAGGCCTGGATGCAGGGCGCCCCTCTCGATGCGAAGAATCTCCTGTACACGGATGAGGGCAAGCCGCGTATCTCGGTCATGGCGATCTCGCATCTCGACGATACCCGGCGCATGTTCTTCGTGTCGATGCTTCTCAACGAGGTGATCGGCTGGATGCGGGCGCAGCCGGGCACGTCCAGCCTGCGTGCGATCCTCTACATGGACGAAATCTTCGGCTACATGCCGCCGATCGCCAACCCGCCGTCGAAGAAACTGTTCCTGACCCTGCTGAAGCAGGCGCGCGCCTACGGCGTGGGCGTCGTGCTGGCGACGCAGAATCCCGTCGACCTCGACTACAAGGGCCTGTCGAACACGGGCACGTGGTTCATCGGCCGCCTGCAAACCGAGCGCGACAAGGCGCGGGTCATGGAGGGTCTCGAGGGCGCCGGCGCCGGGAACTTCGACAGGCAGGCCATGGAGCGGACGATCGCCGGCCTCGGCAAACGCCGTTTCCTTCTGCACAACGTGCACGAAGACGAGCCGGTCGTCTTCGGCACGCGCTGGGTGTTGTCCTACCTTGCCGGCCCCCTGACGCGCGATCACATCCACCGGCTGATGAAGACGGCGAAGAACCGGCTCGCGGCCGCGGCGAAGGCCGTCTCGAAACCGAAGCGCAGGAACACGGACAGCGCGCCGGCGCTGCCGCCGGCGATCGACCAGTTCTACGTGCACGCCACGGGCGATAAGCTCGTTTACTACCCGCGCCTCGTCGCCGGCGGCGACGTCGTGTTCGCGAGTGCGCGCTACAAGGTCGAGGACGAGCGCGAGGTGCTGCACACCGTCGAGTTCGGCGACGGGCCCGTCGGGATCGACTGGGACGACGCCGAAGCGCTCGATCTCGCCATCGACGACCTCTGCGGCGAGGGCGACGCGGACGCCGCTTACGCGCCCTGCCCGGCGGGCGCGAACGACGCCAAAGCCTATGCGGCGTGGGGCCGGGACTACAAACGCTGGCTGCGGCAGAACGAGACGGTCACGCTGTACCGCAGCAAACGGTTCAGGCTGACGTCCGCTCCCGCAGAGTCCGAAGGGGATTTCCGCGCGCGCCTGCAGGATACCGCCAGCGAAAAGCGCGATCTCGCGATCGCCAAGATCCGCAAACGCTATGCGACCAGGACGACGACCCTCGAGAATCGTCTGTTGCGCGCCGAACAGGCCATCGCCGTGCAGCAGGAACAGTCTTCGAAGAAGAAACTCGACACGGCGATCTCCTTCGGCACCGCGATACTCGGCGCCGTGCTCGGCCGCAAGAAGCTCTCGAGCTCGACCGCATCCCGGGTGGGTACTGCGATACGGACGGCCGGCAGCGCGCGCAAGGAAGCGGCCGACGTCGAGCGCGCCCGGCAGACGGCGGAGAAGGTCAGGGCGGACATCGCGGCGCTCAACCGGCGGCTCGAGCGGGAGATTGCCGACCTCGACACGAACTTCGACGCCCAGGCCGAGGAACTCGACGAGATCGTCGTGCGCGCGAAGAGCACGGACATCCACGTCGCGGTCACGGGGCTCGTCTGGCTGCCGTATGCGAAAGCCGACAACGGCCGTCTGCGGCCCGCCTGGTAGCCCGGCTACGCCGAAAGCGGAACGACGATCCCCGAGCGCCGCATCACAGGCCGCCGTCGAGCGCGGCGCCGACCGCCTCCCAGATCTCGTCGCTGCCCATGATCGCCATCGTCTCCAGCAGCTTGCGTTTCTCGGCCTTGTCGTCACTCGCCCGGTACAGCTCGAGGACGCCCCGGTCGTATCCGGCGATCAACAGGCCGTCGAGGGCTGCGTCGCGGATGGCATCGGAGGTCGCGCTCCCGTAGATCTCGACGAGCTCCGGCCCGACCCGGTCGCCGCCCAGGATACCCATGGCCTCGACGGCCCTGGCCCGACGCAGCGGATCGCTGCCGTCGCGCGCCAGTTCGCGCAGCGACTCGAGGTCTCCGGCTATCGCAAAGGCCTCGATCAGTGCGTCTTCGGCCCCGGCGCGCCCGCGCAGCTGTCGTAATTGCTCGCGGGCGCCCATGGCCGACAGCACTTCGACGGCGGCGCCGAACTCACCGGAGTCTTCGGCATTCGCCGCGATGTCGAAAACCGCGTCCACGTCCCCGGCGATCAGGTAGGCCTCGAGCACGGCCTCTTTCGTAGCGCCGTCGCCGGCGTCGTAGACCTGCGCCAGGCCGGCCAGCGCCTCCTCGTTGCCGCCGATGCCCACCATGCGAATCGCCTCCGCCCTGAGCCGGCCGTCGCCGTCACGGACGAAACCGAGCAACAGATCCTGCGCCTCTGCCGTGCCGACCTGGCTCAGCACGAACAGGGCGTTCTCTTTCACCCGGTCGCCGTGGTCGCCGTCGAGCACCTTGCGCAGCAGGGGCATGGCGCGCTCCGGCGGCGCCGACATCAGCGCGTGCAGCGCGCCGAGCTTGAGTTCATCGCTGTCGTCCTGCGCCTGCCCAAGCCCGGTAAGCGGCGCGAGCAGCAACAGCGTGGCGAGGATAAATGCGTTGCCGTTCTTCATCGTCGATTCCATCGATTACGTCGTGTGTGTCTGCTCCGATGCCGCGGCCGACAGTTTCGTTAGCACGGCCTGCATCCGGAACTCGAGCCGGGCGCGGAGCGCCTCGGCCTGCGCGGGCGACAGGTCCGCGATCGCGAGTTGTACGAGGGTCGGCTCGAACGCCCGCAGTACGCGCGCGAGTTCGGGTGCGCCGCGCCGCTCCGCGGCGATTTCGAACAGGCGGTTGTGCTCGAGCATCTGCAGCACGAGCTCCGTGTCGCCGGCGCCTGCCCCGAGGCTGGCGATCAACCGGCCGCTATCGCGCAGGTACGCCTGGACACCGCGGTCCAGCGCCGCCGGGACGGTCCGCGGCAGCGCCGTCGACGCCGTCCCGTCCGGCATGCCGTAAGCCGGCGCATCGTCCCCGCCCGCCGCGAAATAGCCGATCGCGATGCCGACGGCCAGCACGGCCGTCACCGCCGCCGCCCACAGCAACGGGGCCGGATGCCAGCCCGGTCCGGCCGGGCGCGCCCGGCCGCGCTCCTGCGCCGCGGCTGCGTCGATCGCGTCGTGCCATTGCGCCTTGAGGCGCTCCGGCGCCGGGTGAATCTCCGCCTTGTGGGCGGCGAGAATTCGATCGAGTTCGTCATTCATGATGCCTGTCCTTGAGATGTCGC
>JAKSCZ010000077.1 GCA_022360335.1 Pseudomonadota bacterium | reverse complement strand
GGACCGATGTCGATGACCCGGACCAGCGGAATCGGGTCGATCGTCACAGTACCCTTCGTGATCTGCATCGATGGCAGCACTCCGCCGGCGACGTCCTCGACGACGAACGTCACTGTGTCGTTGTCGTCGAAGAAAGCGGACACGCCTTCGTTCCCGTCAACGTCGGCAACGGTACGGCCGTTCAGCGAAACGACGGTCTGCCCGCGCTGCAGTCCGCCGATGCCGACCGGACTGTCTGCGTACACGCTGACGATGCGCAGGTCCGTACCCTCGAAGCGCCAGCGGAAGCCGAAGCCCTCATATTTGCCCTCATCGAGGAACTGCTGATCCGACTCGGCGGACCGGATGAAGCTGAAACGATCAATTGGCGTTCCATCGGATTTTTGTGGGCCGTAGGTCTCGGTAACCTCTGCGATGAGTTGCTCCGGTGATGCGTAGTCATCGATATCGATGCCCGCCGGCAACATGTCGTTCCACAGGTACCAGTCATACAGGCTGTCCAGGACGAATTGCTTCTGGCCGTCGTTGCTGCATGACGTCGGGACGTTCGGACCGACGCTGCCGTCGCCGCCGCCACAAGCGGCGAGACCGGCCGAAAACAATAACACGGAAAACTTGCGCATGAGGACTCCTGTCAGAGAATAACGCCGGCGATCTTCAGCGGATGACGCGACGCATCGAATTCCCGCCAATGCTCGAGCATGGCTCTGCCGGTCACGGGATGCACAAGGCCGGGCGCCAGCTCGGCGAGCGGACGCAATACGAAACCGTATTCGAGAATGTCCTCGCGCGGGATACGTACCGGCCGCTCGTCCATGATCAGGTCATTGTAGAGTAGCAGGTCGATATCGAGAGGACGCGATTCCCATTTTCCGCCGTCCGGGTCGCGACCGGCGAGATCATGTATCAGCTCGATCTCCTCACACACGGCCTGCGGCGTATCTTCCGACCTGAAAGACGCGACGAGGTTCAGAAAATCGGGGCCCTCGAAACCGACGGCGGCGCTTCGGTACACTGCAGAAACGCGGAGTTCGCCGTAACGGCGCCTGAGTTCGCCGATACCGAGATGCAGATTGTTCTCGGCATCGACGTTGCTGCCGAGACCCACGTAGACCGTTGCCACGGCCTCACTCCGGCGCGGCGCCGCGCTCGATGACGACGCCGACGTCCCGCGAGCCGCGGATCGCGCCCGGTTTGTGGACTTTGACCTTGACCCAGGCCACGTCGAATTCGTCGCGCACGATCCCCGCAATGCGCTCGGCCAGCGTCTCCACGAGCTGGAAACTCGAGTCGCGGACGAACTCCTGGACCCGCTTGGCGACGAGCTTGTAGTTCAGCGTGTCGTCGACCGTGTCCGTCGCGGCCGCGCGGGCGATGTCGGCGCTCATTTCGAGGTCGATTACGACGGTCTGGCGAACCTTGCGCTCCCATTCCCAGATGCCGATGATCGTTTCGACCCTGAGTTCGTCGAGAAATATCTTGTCCATGCGCCTTCCGTCGTCCTCACGCCGCCGGCGGCATTGCCAGTGTATCCAGCGGCCAGCGCGGCTGCGCCCTGATCCCGCCTGCCGCACCCGCCTCGGCCAGCCGCAGCGCCCCGGCGATCGCAATCATCGCGCCATTGTCGGTGCAGAACGCCATCCTCGGGTAGTAGACTTCACCTTCGAAGCGTTCGGCCATTTCCTGACGTAACAGCCTGTTTGCGCCGACACCGCCTGCGACGACGATACGCTCGAGCCCTTCGGCCCGCGCCGCTCGTAGCGATTTCGCCACCAGCGTATCGACCGCCGCGCGCTGGAACGAAGCGGCGAGATCCGCACGCAGGGCGTCGAGCCGCCCTTCACTCTCCGCCTTGCGCACCTCGAGCATCACGGCCGTCTTGAGACCGCTGAAACTGAAGTCCGCCGTCGGCCTGCTCAGCATCGGGCGCGGGAAATCGTAGGCGGTATCGTCGCCGTGCTCGGCCAGCGCCGCCAGGGCCGGGCCGCCGGGGTAGCCGAGCCCGAGCAGCTTGGCCGTCTTGTCGAATGCCTCGCCGACGGCATCGTCGAGTGTCGTGCCGAGCAAGCGGTAGGCTCCCAGTTCGCGCACCGCGATCAGCATCGAGTGGCCGCCCGAGACGAGCAGCGCGAGGAAGGGGAATTCCGGCGGGTTCTCCTCGAGCATCGGCGCCAGCAGGTGACCTTCCATGTGATGCACGGCGATCACCGGGCAGTCCCAGGCAAGACCCAGTCCGTTGGCCATGCCGCCGCCGACCATGAGCGCCCCGACGAGCCCGGGGCCCGCGGTGTAGGCGATCGCGTCGGGCCTGTCGATCCCGGCCCGTTCCATGACCCTCCGGATCAAGGGCAGGAGCATCCGCACGTGGTCGCGTGAGGCGATCTCGGGGACGACGCCGCCGTAGACCGCGTGCAGGTCGGCCTGGCTGTGCAGCTCGTGCGCGAGCAGCCCGGCATCGGTGCCGTACAGCGCCACGCCGGTTTCGTCGCAACTGGTTTCGATGCCGAGGACGTTCATGTGCGGAATTATGGTGTCAGTCACCCTATTTCCCCACCCGAGAGGGGTGAGATGCAGCAATGATAGTCGGGAAATAGGGTGACTGACACCATAATTCCTCTTTGCAAAGGGTGATTCCCGGGGCTAGAATACGCGGCCGAGTCCCGGCCATGTGCCGGGTTTATTTATGTTTGGACGAAACTCCGATCTATGCCCAGTGTTCGCGTAAAAGAGAACGAGTATTTTGACGCTGCCCTGCGGCGCTTCAAGCGCGCGTGCGAAAAGGCCGGCATCCTGACCGAGCTGCGCCGCCGCGAGTACTACGAGAAGCCCACGCAGGAGCGCAAGCGCAAGAAGGCCGCCGCGGTCAAGCGCCACATGAAGCGCCTGTCCAGGGAGCAGGCCAAGCGCAAGCGTCTCTACTGATACTCCCCCGCGCCGCGTCCGCGGCGCGTCAAGCCATGTCACTCAAGAACCGGATCACAGAGGACATGAAGTCCGCCATGAAGGCCGGTGAGAAAGACCGGCTCAAAGTCGTGCGTCTCATACTTGCCGCCGTCAAGCAGGTCGAGGTCGACAAGCGTGTCGAACTCGACGACGCCGGCGTTCTGTCCGTACTCGACAAGATGGTCAAGCAGCGGCGTGACTCCGTCGAGCAGTTCGAGAAAGGCGGCCGCGACGATCTCGCGGCAATCGAAAAGGCCGAGATCGGCGTGCTGCAGACGTACCTGCCCGAACCGCTGTCCGCGGCGGAGATCGCGGCCCTCATCGACGAGGCCATCGCAGCGAGCGGTGCAGAGAGCATGCGCGACATGGGCAAGGTCATGGGCCTGGTCAAGGCGAAGGCCGCCGGCCGGGTCGACATGGGCGCCGTCAGCGCAGCCGTCAGGGAGCGCCTTGGAAAAAGGGGACAGTCACCCTAATTCCCCCTGTCCAAATCGAAGCAGAGCACCATCGGTGGATGGATGGAATTAGGGTGACTGTCCCCTTTTTCCAAGGCGCCCTGGCAAAGCCCCGGTTTTGGGCTATGCTGCAACAAAACAAGAACAATCCCACACAGATCCGGTCTGCGCCGGGTTACGTATAGAGAGATATGGCCGGATTGATCCCGCAGGACTTCATCGACGATCTGATCGCGCGCGCGGACATCGTCGAGGTCGTCGGACGCCGGGTGCAGCTCAGGAAAGCCGGCCGCGAGTTCAATGCCTGTTGTCCGTTCCACGACGAGAAGACGCCTTCGTTCACGGTCAGCCCGGCCAAGGGCTTCTATCACTGCTTCGGCTGCGGCGCCCACGGCACGGCCATCGGCTTCCTGATGGAATACGACCACATGAGCTTCGTCGAGGCCGTCGAAAGCCTCGCGTCCGCGATGGGCGTCGAGGTACCGCGCAACGAGTCCGACCGGCCGGCGCGTCGCTACGACGAGTTGTTCTCGCTGCTCGACGCGGTGGCCCGCCACTGGCAGAGCTGCCTGAAGGCCTCGCCCGAAGCCGTCGACTACGTCAAACGGCGCGGCATCGACGGCTCGACGGCAAAGCGCTTCGGCGTCGGCTACGCCCCGGACGGCTGGAGCAACGTCCTCGACAAGTTCGGCAAGTCACCCGAGGCCGTCGAACGGCTGCTGACGGCCGGCCTGATCATCGCCAAGGACAACGGCGGGCACTACGATCGCTTCCGGGACCGCATCGTGTTTCCGATCCGCGATGCGCGCGGCAGGACGATCGCGTTCGGCGGCAGGACGCTGGGCGATGGCGAGCCCAAGTACCTGAATTCGCCCGAAACGGTGCTGTTCCACAAGGGGCGCGAGCTCTACGGCCTCTACGAGGCGCGCCAGGCGCTGCGGCATATCGAGCAGCTCGTCGTCGTCGAAGGCTACATGGACGCGGTCGCGCTGGCGCGCCACGGCATCGACTTCGTCGTCGCCACGCTCGGCACGGCGACCACCGCGGAGCACCTGAACCGCCTG
>JAKSCZ010000055.1 GCA_022360335.1 Pseudomonadota bacterium | reverse complement strand
TTTGTCGCGGAACGCCGGGCGCGCCTCGGAGTACTGCTCCAGGCTGAATAGATCGTCGCGGGACAGTTTATTCATCAGATTCCGTAGGCTTTTCTGAGAAGACTCATGGGGGCGTTCGCGTCGTGACCGTCGACGTCCTGGACGATCTGCTCGGCCGCCATCGGGCAGTCGCTGGTGAAATAGTCCGCGTCGGCCTTCTTCAACTTGTTGACCACGGGCCGGGCGATCTTCTTCGAAACCTCGTGGGACTCCTTTTTGACCGCGTAGGTACCGTCGTGGCCCGAGCAGCGCTCGATGACTTCGATCGTCGTGTCCGGGACGAGCTGCAACGCATCGCGTGTTTTGAGGCCGACGTTCTGCACGCGAAGATGACACGGCACCTGGTAGGTGATCTTACCGAGCGATTGTCTGAAATCCGTCTTCAGCAGCCCGTCGCGGTGACGCAGCATCAGGTATTCGAACGGGTCGGACATGGCGTCGCGCACCTTGATGACGCCTGCATCGTCAGGGTACATGAGCGGCAGCTCCTGCTTGAACATCAGCGTGCAGGACGGAATCGGCGTCACGATGTCCCAGCCGTCGTCGACGAACCCGGCCAAGGCCGGAATATTGGCCTCTTTCGCTTTGGCCACCGCATCGAAGTCGCCGAGTTCGAGCTTCGGCATGCCGCAGCACACTTCCTTCGGCGCCAGTGTCACGGCGATACCGTTGTGCTCGAATACCGCGACGAGGTCCTCGTTCACTCCCGGGTGGTTGCGATTGCAGTAGCAGGTCGCGAACAGCACCACCTTGCCCGACGTCGACTCGCCCGCCTGCGCGGCGGCACCCTCCACGCCGACGAGGTGTCTGAGGCGTTTGCGCACCGTCTTCGAATGAGACTCGGGAACCGGGGCGTTCCTGTGTACACCGAGCGTGGCCTCGAGCAACCTGCGTCCCGATTTACTGCGGTTCACGGCATTGACGACACCGGAGACGACGGGAATACCCGCGAGGCTGCCGACCCTGTCGGTCGCGGTCAGTATCTTCTCGCGCACCGGCGCGCCCTGCCTGCGGAACCGCGCCGCCTTGGCGCGCAGCATCAGGTGCGGGAAGTCGACGTTCCACTCGTGCGGCGGTACGTACGGACACTTCGTCATGTAGCAAATATCGCAGA
This sequence comes from Pseudomonadota bacterium, assembly GCA_022360335.1. GTDB lineage: Bacteria > Pseudomonadota > Gammaproteobacteria > Steroidobacterales > Woeseiaceae > UBA1847. The sequence continues at coordinate 420 of JAKSCZ010000055.1, read as the reverse complement.
GATAACAGTGATCGACGACCTGCCAGTAGTCTTCCTTCGCGACGCCGTCCACTTCCATCGTGTCCGATTCGTCGACGAGATCGAACAGGGAAGGGAAGGCATTGCACAGATTGAAACAACGCCGGCAACCGTGGCAGATGTCGAATACCCGTTCGAGTTCCTCGAACACCGACTCGGGGTCGTAGAAATCGTCAGTCCGCCAGTCGAGCGGATGACGCGTGGGCGCCTCGAGGCTGCCTTCTCGTCGGGTCATGGCGGGTGAGCCGGGCCTTGCGGCCCGGCCGTCCGTATCGGAACTAGTCGTCGAGCGTGTCCAGGGCCTTCTGGAAGCGGTTGGCGTGCGAACGCTCCGCCTTGGCCAGCGTCTCGAACCAGTCGGCGATCTCGTCGAAGCCCTCGTCGCGGGCCGTCCTGGCCATG
>JAKSCZ010000545.1 GCA_022360335.1 Pseudomonadota bacterium | reverse complement strand
GGGCCCGGGCCGAGCTTGAGGAACTCGCAACACGCAGGGATTCCGTGCACTTGTGCTTCTTCGGGCAGGTCAGTGCGGGCAAGAGCTCGCTGATCAGGGCGCTCGTCCCCGGGGCCGGCGTCGCCGTCGATGTCGTCGGCGGCTCGACCGACGACGTCCGGCACTATCACTGGCGCAACGGCGATGGCGCCGAGATCCTGCTGACCGATGTGCCGGGCATCGGCGGGGTCGAGGCGGGCCTCGGCAGAATCGCGACGGACGAGGCACGGCGCGCCGACGCCGTGCTGTTCGTTTGCGACAGTGACCTGACGCGCCCCGAGATCGCATCGATCGGGTCCTTGCTCGAATTCGACAAGCCGCTCATCCTCGTGCTGAACAAGGCGGACCGCTACGCGGCCGACGAGCAGGCGGCCCTGATGCAGAAGCTGCTCGAGCGCATCGACGACATCGGGGGCGACGTGCAGCGCGATCACGTCGTCGCGGTAACGGCGGGCGGCGAGGTCGAGGTGATCGAGTGCGCCGCCGACGGCAACGAAGAAAGCGTGAATCGCGAGCGGCCGGCGGATATCGGCGTCCTCGTCGTTGCGATCAACCGCCTCCTGGCCGACGACAACGCCGCGCTCGACGAGCGTCGCGAGCGGGCCGTGTTCCGCATGGCCGCCGCGCGGCTTGCCGAAGCGGAGCGCGCCTACAGGTTGCAGCGATCGGAACAGATCATCCGCCGCTCGACGCGCAAAGCCGTCGTCGGTGCACTCGCAGCGATCAGCCCCGGGACGGACGTGCTCATCCAGGGCTACATCGGCACGACGATGACGCAGGACCTCTGCCGGCTGTACGACGCCACACCGCGGGACCTCGATATCGAGGAGTTTCTCAACCTGAGTCAGAGTAAGGTAGGGCGGGCGCTGCCTCTTTCCCTCGCCGTGGCCGGCAATGGTCTGAAGGCCTTTCCGGGGCTCGGAACGGTAGCGGGCGGCGCCGTGCACGCCGTCGCGTACGGCCTGATCTTCGACGCGCTGGGTCGCAGCCTCGTCCTGACCCTGAGCCGGCACGGCGAGCTGCTGCCCGAGGTCGCAGCGAAGGAATTCGAGGAAGGTATCAGTGAACATCTGGAAGCGGGCGTTCGCCGCATTGCCAGGATGGCCCTGGAAGAAAAGCAAGGCTGACCCGGAATCACCCGCAGGCGGCGATCACCTCGGGCTCGCGCGCGCGAGCCTGAGCGACCTCGTCAACGATACGCGCCTGCCCGCCGGGGTGCGCGACGCGCTCAGCCACGACTACGACGCCGTGCAGGCGATGCTCGAGAAAATCGAGCACGGCCACCTGCACCTCTCGGTTTTCGGCCGGGTCGGCACGGGCAAGTCGTCGCTGCTGAACGCGCTGATCGGCGAGAGCCGCTTCTCGGTCAGCCCGATCCACGGCGAGACGCAATACTCGTCGATGCAGGCCTGGGCCGAAGAGGAAGCCGGCGGCATCTTCCTGATCGACACGCCCGGGCTGGACGAGGCGGGCGGCGAGGATCGGGAGGCGTTGGCGAAGGAAGCCGCGGGGCGATCCGACCTCGTCGTCTTCGTTCTCGACGGCGACGTTACCGAGACGGAACTCGAGGCGCTCAAGGCGGTACTGGCGCAGGGGCGGCCCGTCATCGTCACCCTCAACAAATCGGATCTGTACACGCAGGCCGAGCTGGATACGCTGCTCGCGGCAGTGCGCAACAAGACGGCCGGGCTGATCGATCCGGCGCACGTGATCGCCGCTGGGGCCCGGCCGCGCCCGCAGACCGTCGTCGAGGTCGACGGACAGGGCGGGGAAACGATGACGGCGAGGTCGCGGCCTCCGGACGTGGCCGAACTCCGGCTGAAGCTCTGGGAGATCCTCGAAGCCGAAGGCAAGACCCTCGCCGCACTCAACGCCAGCCTGTTCGCAGCCGATCTGTCCGACCGGGTCGGACGGCGCATCCTCGCTGCCCGTCGCGAACTCGGCGACAAACTCGTGCGCACCTACTGCGTCGGCAAGGGCATCGCGGTGGCGCTGAATCCCGTGCCGGTCGCCGACCTGTTCGCCGCCGCGTTCATCGACGTCGGCATGGTGGTGCATTTGTCCCGCGTCTACGGCCTGCCGCTGAGCCGCAAGGAGGCCGGCTCGATCGTCAAGGTCATCGTCGCCGAGTCGGCGGCCCTGATGACGACCGTCTGGGCGCTGCACCTCGTTTCGAGCGCCCTCAAGGTCGGCACGCTCGGCCTGTCGACGATCCTGACGGCCGGCGCCCAGGGCGCGATCGCCTACTACAGCACGTATCTCGTCGGGCAGGCGGCCGGCAGGTACCTCGCGGAAGGCAAGTCCTGGGGTGCGGGCGGGCCGAAGAAAGTCGTCAAGGACATCCTCGATTCGCTGGACCGGGATACCGTCTTGCGTGACGCCAAACGCGAGATACAGCTGCGGCTGGGGCTCAGCCGGTGAGCGGGCGAAGCGCCGACCTGGACCGTGAGACCCGCATGC
>JAKSCZ010000599.1 GCA_022360335.1 Pseudomonadota bacterium | reverse complement strand
TGTGCCTCGAGGCAGAGCGTCGCGACCGGCCGTGCTTCCAGGCGCTTGAGGCCGATCTCCTCACCGGTTTCCTCACAGAAGCCGTAGGTGCCGTCGTCGATGCGAGTCAGTGCGGAGTTGATCTTGCGCAGCAACTTGCGTTCCCGATCGCGGGTGCGGAGCTCCAATCCAAATTCGGATTCCTGGGTCGCCCGGTCGTTCGGATCGGGGAAATTGGCTGCCTCGTCCTGCATGTGGTGTACGGTGCGATCGACCTCGAACATCAGCTCGCGCTTCCACGCGTTCAGTATGTTGCGGAAGTGGTCGAGCTGGTCATCGCTCATGTATTCCTCGCCCCGTCTGGCCTTGTACGGTGCGATTCCGTGGATGGGGCCCGAGAGCACGTCGCCTCTGGATTGGGCACGGCGTGCCGGCGCCTTGCGAGCTGTGGACTTGCGGGCCGGGGTCTTCCTGCGGGCCGCAGTCTTGCGAGCCGGGGCTTTTTTCCGGGCTGCCGGACGCTTCTTGCCGGCAGTTTTTTTCCGGGCCGCCGGGCGCTTCTTGCCGGCGGACTTTTTTCCGGCCGCGGGTTTCTTCCCGCCGGCTTTTTTCGCCGTCTTCTTCCCGGTTGTCTTCTTTTTGGCCACCTTCTTCTTGCCGGCGGCCTTCTTGCTGGCGATTTTCTTCTTGCGGGCGGGAGCTTTCTTCTTGCTGACGGCCTTCTTCCTGGCCACTTTCTTCTTCGTCGTCTTGCGCCGTGCGACCTTCCTTCGAGAGGTCGCCGCTTTCTTTCGCTTCTTGCTCGCGGCTTTCTTTGCGGGCATTTCAGACTCCTGCCAGGGAAAGAAAAGGCGGGGATTATACATTGCTTCCCGGCCGTTGAAAGCCCTATTTTTCTGGGGAAATCACCCCTCAATTCCTTTACACTAGCGGGTTCTACAGACGGGATATCGGCCTAGACCACGCATGCGCCTCAGCAAGATCAAGCTCGCCGGTTTCAAATCTTTCGTCGACCCCACAATCATCACCTTTCCCAGCGCACTGGTCGGCGTCGTCGGGCCCAACGGCTGTGGCAAATCGAACGTGATCGACGCCGTACGATGGGTGATGGGCGAGAGCTCGGCGAGCCGCCTGCGCGGCGATTCCATCACCGACGTGATCTTCAACGGCTCGAGCTCCCGTAAACCGGTCGGGGCTGCGTCGGTCGAGTTGCTGTTCGACAACAGCGAGACGACGCTCGAGGGTCAGTACGCCAGGTACGCCGAGATTTCGATTCGGCGTGAGGTAAGCAGAGACGGCATCTCGACCTATTTCCTGAACGGCACCAAGTGCCGCCGCAAGGACATCACCGGCGTGTTCCTCGGTACGGGCCTGGGTCCGCGCAGTTACTCGATAATCGAACAGGGGATGATCTCACGCCTGATCGAGGCCAGGCCGGAAGAGATGCGCGTGTTCATCGAAGAAGCAGCGGGCATCTCCAAGTACAAGGAACGCCGCCGCGAGACGTCCAACCGGATCAAACACACGAAAGAGAACGTCGATCGCCTTCTCGATGTGCTGGACGAAGTCGAGAAGCAGATCAAGCACCTGGACAGGCAAGCGAAGACGGCCGAACGTTACGGCAGGTACAAGGAAGAGGAGCGCCGTACCGCTGCGGAATTGCTCGCGCTCAGGACCCGGGAGATCGACGAACGCGGCATGGCCTCGAAGCGTCGCCTGGAAGAAAGCAAGACCGGACTCGAAGCGGCTGTCGCGAAGCAGCGCAGCCTGGAGGCGTCCCTCGAAGATACGCGTGTCAGGCAGGGTGAGCGCACCGACGAATTCAACGAAGTTCAGGGCCGGTACTATCGGGTCGGCGGTGAGATTGCCCGCCTGGAGCAGTCGATAGAACATGCGATCGAGCTGCGCGAGCGGCAGGAGCGGGACCTCGAACAGGCCGTGCTCGGTGCGAAGGAAATCGCAGAGCATATCGATCAGGACCAGACCGAGATAGACCAACTCGAGCTGACGCTGAACGAGTTGGTGCCCGGGCTCGAGCAGGCTCGCCGGAGCGAACGGGCATCGACCGAGTCGTTGCAGCGCGCGGAGGACGCCCTCGCCGAGTGGCAACGGCAGTCGGACGAGCTCGCAGTGCAGCTGAACGAGGCGACGCAACGGCACCAGGTCGAGCAGACCCGGGCGGAGCAGATCGAATCCCGTTTGCACAGTTTCGCCGAGCGCCGCAGGAAGATCGACGAAACGCGTGCAGATTCGAGTCCGGAAGCCCTGCAGGCGAACTACGATGAGCTGGCCGGGCGGGAACTCAGGAAACGGCAGGCGCGCGACGAGTTCGACCGTCATCTGGGCGACACGGCCGAGAAGATCCGCAAACTGCGGGAGCAGGACGTCAAGTTGACGCAGCTGGTCGACGAACGCCGCAACGGCCTGCAGGAGGCGCAGGGGAAGTATGCGTCGCTGGAGGCGCTGCAGAAGGCGGCGCTGGGCCGGGGGGACCAGGGCATCACGGACTGGCTCCGGGGCGCGGGCCTCGAAGGCAACCGGCGCGTGGCGCAGGCGCTCGACGTGGAATCCGGTTGGGAAAAGGCCGTCGAGACCGTGCTCGGCGACTATCTGCAGGCCGTCTGCGTGCCCGATATCGCGGCCGTGACCGAGCGCATTGCGACATTGCGTGCGGGTTCGGTCACTCTGCTGCGCGAACAGTCGAAAGACCGCGCACTGCGCAACACGGACGGCACGCTGGCGCTGAAGGTGTCGGGCGCACCTGC
>JAKSCZ010000567.1 GCA_022360335.1 Pseudomonadota bacterium | reverse complement strand
GGGCGACTGGGTCAGCATGGCCGTACCGGCGGACGGCAGCTACGGAATCGAGCCGGGCGTCATTTACTCCTACCCCGTGCGCTGCGCCGGCGGCGACTACGAGATCGTGCAGGGACTCGACATCGACGATTTCAGCCGCGCTCGCATGGACGAGACCGAAGCCGAATTGCGCGAGGAGCGTGCCGCGATCGAGGAACTCCTATAAGCTTTGAGCATGTCCGATATCATCGTTAGCCTGTTCTGGGCGCTGCTGTTCGCCGGCGGCGGAATCTTTCTCGCCTACCAGCGCATCGACCTGCGCAGCTCGACGATAGCCGCCGGTATCGGCGTCGGCGCCTACGCCGTCTACACGCTGTTCGGAAACGGATCGTTCCTGTGGCTGCTGGTGCTGCTCGTGCCGCTGGCGCTGCTCGCCGTTCTCAGCATGATCGACGTGCGGCGCGAGAAGCTCACGAAACCCCTGCTGGCGATGTATCGGCGCATGCTGCCGACGATGTCGGATACCGAGCGCGAAGCGCTCGAGGCCGGCAACGTCTGGTGGGACGGCGAGCTGTTCTCCGGCATGCCGGAGTGGGACAAGCTCATGTCCTTCCCGGCGCCGACCTTGTCCGCGGAAGAGCAGGCGTTCGTCGACGGGCCCTGCGAAGAACTCTGCCGCATGATCGACGACTGGCAGATCTGCTTCGAACTCGGCGACATGCCGCAGGCGATGTGGGATTTCATCGTCGAGAACAGGTTCTTCGCGATGATCATCCCGAAGCGGTACGGCGGCCTCGAGTTCTCGACCTACGCGACGGCCATGGTGCTGTCCAAGGTCGGCAGCCGCAGCACGACCGTCGGCTCGACCATCGGCGTCCCCAACTCGCTCGGGCCGGCGGAGCTGCTGCTGCATTACGGTACCCGGGCGCAGAAGGACCACTACCTGCCCGGTCTCGCGGCAGGCACCGAGATTCCGTGTTTCGCGCTGACCTCGCCGCAGGCAGGCTCGGACGCCGCGTCGCTGATCGACTCGGGCGTCGTCTGCAAGGGCGAGTGGCAGGGCGAGACGATCACGGGTATCCGTCTCAACTGGAACAAGCGCTACATCACGCTGGCGCCCGTCGCGACCGTGCTCGGTCTCGCATTCAAGCTGTACGATCCCGACCACCTGATCGGCGACCAGGACGAGTACGGCATTACGGCCGCGTTGATTCCGACGGACACGGAAGGCGTCGTCGTGGGCCGGCGGCACTATCCGCTCACGATCGCCTTCCAGAACGGGCCGACCTCGGGCGAGGACGTGTTCGTGCCGCTCGACTACATCATCGGCGGTCCCGAGATGGCGGGCAAAGGCTGGAAGATGCTGGTCGAACTCCTGTCGGTCGGCCGGGCGATCTCCCTGCCGTCGTCGTCCTGCGGCGGTTCGCAGGCGGCAAGCTACGCGACGGGCGCCTATGCGTCGATCCGCAGGCAGTTCAACGCGCCGATCGCGAAATTCGAAGGCGTCGGCGACGCGCTGACGCGCATCGCAGGGCATACCTACATCATCAATGCCGCGCTGTCCGTGACGGCCGGCGCCATCGACCAGGGCGAGAAACCCGCCGTGCCGTCCGCCATTCTCAAGTACCACTGCACCGAGATGGGCCGCAAGGTCGCCAACGACGCGATGGACGTCCACGGCGGCAAAGGCGTCATGATGGGGCCGAGCAACTACCTCGGCCGCGGCTACATGGCGACGCCGATCGCCATCACGGTCGAAGGCGCCAACATCCTGACGCGCAGCCTGATCATCTACGGGCAGGGCGCCGTGCGCTGCCACCCGTTCGTCCTGCGGGAACTGCAGGCGGCGGCGGACGACGACCGCGATCGCGGGCTGATCGAGTTCGACGATGCGTTGTTCGGACACATCGGCTACGCCATCAGCAATCTCGCGCGCTCCTTCTTCCTTGCCCTGACGCACGCCAAATTCAGCCGTGTGCCGCTGAACACGCCGACGCGCCGCTACTACCAGAACATCAACCGCTACAGCGCCGCATTCGCGCTGGCGTCCGATTTCGCCATGCTGACCCTCGGCGGCGACCTCAAGCGCCGCGAATTGCTGTCGGCCCGTCTCGGCGACATCCTGAGTTCGATGTACCTCGCGTCCTGTGTCCTCAAACACTTCGAGAATCAGGGCCGCCGGGCCACGGACCTGCCGCTGGTCGAGTGGTCGGTGCGCACGCTCATGTACCAGGCCCAGGAAGCCCTGCACGCGTTCCTGCTGAATCTGCCGAACCGCTGGGTGTCCTGGGCGCTGCGCTTTTTCATTTTCCCGCGCGGCCGCACGTACAAGGCGCCGTCCGACGAGATCGCTCAGCGCGTCGCGGACCTCCTCACGACGCCGGGCGAATCGCGTGAACGCCTCAGCGAAATCGCCTACACGACGCTCGAACCCGGCAATCCGCTCGGATTGTTGCAGGAAGCGCTGACGCTCGCGAAGGAACACGAGCCGCTCGAGCGGCGCCTGCGGCAAGCCCGCAAGGAAGGCCTGATCGCCTCCGAATACCTGGGTCGGCAGATCGGCGAGGCCGAAAAGGCGCAAGTCATCAGCAAAGCCGAGGCGAACAGCCTTCGCGACTACCACGAAAAGATCTCGGCGCTGATGGCCGTCGACGACTTCGCTGCCGATGCATTCCGTCGCACGGCAGCGCAGACCGCGAAGAAGAAGGGCGCCGGCAGGAAGCCCGTTGCGAAAAAGAAGACCTCGAAGAAGAAATCCTCGAAGAAGAAGACTGCCAGAGTCTGATCAGGTCCCGGCGGAGGACAGGCCCTAAGTGAACAAGCGCGCCGCAGAGCTGCCCGATCATCCGAACTGCCTGAATTGCGGCACGGAGTTGAGGGGGCAGTACTGCGGGCACTGCGGGCAGCGTGCACGCAGCCGGCTGATCAGCCTGTGGGAGCTGTTGCAGGACGCTTTCGGGGACCTGTTCGAGCTCGACTCGCGTCTGTGGCGCACGCTCATCCCGCTTCTGGCCCGGCCGGGCCGGCTGACGCGCGACTACCTCGAAGGCCGGCGCGCGCGCTACATGCCGCCGTTTCGCATGTACCTGGTGCTCAGCGTCGTCTTTTTCGTGGTCGCATTTTTCGACCCGCGCGACGACCTGAGCCTGTTGTTCGAACCCGAACCGGCGCCCGAGGAACAAACGGCCGGGAAGGACGCGACGCGCCCCGAGGTGCGGGAGGCGCTCGACGAACTCGCGGCGGAGGGCGTTGCCGGCAAAAACGACGAAGGCGGCATCGACTTCAGTATCGATCCCGAGACGGGCGAGTGCACGCTCGACGACGCCGGCTACGAAGAGATGCCGGAATGGCTCAGAAAGCGTCTGACCCGCGACCGGCTCGAGGGCATCTGCGAGCGCATCTCGGCGGATGGCGCGAAGACCTTCAGCGGCCTGCTGCTCGACAATATCCCCATCGCATTGATCGTGCTGCTGCCCTTCATGGCGCTCGTACTCAAGGGACTGTACCCGCTGTCACGGCGTTACTTCGTCGAGCACCTGCTGTTCTTCCTGCATTTCCATGCGTTCTTCTTCCTGATCCTGACGCTGGAGATCCTGTTCTCGCGACTGGCGAGCCTGGTCTTCGTTCCCGAAGCGATTGTCGCCCTGATCCTCGTCGCGGCTTCTTTCTACATCCCCGTCTACCTGTACAAGGCGATGCGGACCGTGTACGCCCAGGGACACCTGCTCACGTTCACCAAATACGTCGCGCTGGTCATCGCCTACGGCGTCGGCGCGACGTTCACGATGCTGGGCGCATTGTTCTTCGCGCTCCTATCCGTCTGACCCTTTGGAGAGACAGCATGAGAATCGAACTCCTGATCCTGTCGTCCCTGCCGCTGATTCTCGCGGCATGTGCCGAGAAGCAGGAAGCCACACCGGCGGGCGAGGTACCGCGGGATTCCGCCGGGGCGCCGGCGGCCGAAGCGCCGGCCGCGGCATTGCCGCGCTCGGCTTCCGCCGCAGGCGCCCGCGTCTTTTTCGTCAGTCCGGCCGACGGCGACACGGTGTCGAACCCGGTCAGGGTCGTATTCGGCGCCGAGGGAATGGCCATCGTTCCGGCCGGCGAAAACAGGCCGCATGCGGGCCACCATCACCTGCTGATCGACACCGGCCTGCCCGAGCCGGGACTGCCCATCCCCAAGGACGATCGCCACGTGCACTTCGGCGACGGCAGTACCGAAGCCGAGATAACGCTGGAACCCGGCGAGCACACGCTCCAGATGTTGCTCGGGGACTACCTGCACATCCCGCACGATCCGCCGCTCGTCTCCGGCAGGATCACGGTGATCGTGGAATAAACTATTGAGTGGCAAGGCGCACGCCACTAAAATCGCCGGGCTACCGTGAAATCCGCCATGACCCGTCACAAACCAGCAAAATCCATTGGCATCAGCGGCCTCGCCGCCTACATCCCGCCGTATCGCGTATGGCTGGAGGACTGGTGTGACTGGACGGACAACCAGTGGCCGAAAGTCCGCGAAGTCGTCGGGCGGAGCTTCAGGGTCCGGGGCCCCGACCACAGCGTCTACACGATGGCCGCCAACGCCGTCATCCGCCTGATCGACCGCTACGACATCGATCCGGCGCGCGTGAAGTTCCTGGGGCTGGGCACCGAATCGAGCACCGACAACTCGGCCGGGGCGATCATCGTCAAAGGCATGGTCGACGACGCCCTGGACGCCCGCGGCAAGCCGCCGATCTCGCGCAGCTGCGAGGTTCCGGAGTTCAAGCACGCCTGCCTCGGCGGCGTCTATGGCATGAAGGGCGCGATCCGGCATCTCGCGCTGGACGGCGCAGGCAGCCAGGCCATCGTCGTCTGCGCCGATATCGCCGAGTACGCGCGCGGCAGTTCGGGCGAGCCCACGCAGGGCGCGGGCGCCGTTGCGATGCTGCTCGAAGAGGACCCGCAACTCGCCGTCGTCGATCTCATCGCTTCGGGCTCGGCGTCCGACTATCGCATCATGGACTTCCGCAAGCCGATGTCGCGTTTCTGCGGACAGGACCGTTCGGAGACGCACCAGGTCCAGGACTTCCCGGTATTCAACGGCAAGTATTCGACGACCTGTTACGTCGACGAGACCCTCCACGCGCTGGCCGACATGTACGAAAAGCGCTCGCTCGACCCGAGCCGCTACCTGCGGTCGCTGCGCACCCTGTTCATGCACCGCCCGTACCGGCGCATGCCGGAGACGGGGTGGGCCGTGTCCTACCTGTTCGCATTGAGCCGCGGCAATGCCGAGGATCATGCCGAGCTCGCAGCCTATTGCTACGAAGCCGGCGTGGACGTCGACGCGATGATCGACGAGATTCGCGCGACGCCCGAGGTCGCCGCGCTCGCGACGCGCGAACGTCACAGCTACGAAGCCTACCCGCTGACGATGGCGGCATTGCGCGCGTTCCGTGCATCGAGGCATTTCCGCGCCGAAATACTCGACAAGCTCAGGCTGGGCAGCGACACGATGCTCGACCTCGGCAACCTGTACACTGCCGCGCTGCCTGCGTGGATGGCGGCCGGTTTCGAGCAGGCTCTCGAGGAAGACGGCCTGAAAGCCGGTGAAGAAGTGCTGACGCTGGGATACGGCAGCGGCGATGCGGCCGAGGTCATCCCGTTCTTCATGGCGGACGGCTGGAAGGAAGCCACGGCGAAGATCCGGTTTGCCGAGGCCATGAAATCCGCCATCGACCTCGACTTCGATCAGTACAGGGCGCTGCACGACGGCCGGCGCGTCACCGGCCTCGACTACGAGCCCAGCGACGAATTCGTCATCGCCGGGGTCGGGCGCTCGGACGAGCGATACTTCGCCGACCTCGGTATCGAGTACTACAAGTACATCGCCTAGACACTGCAGTAGCGCGCCAGCCGCTCGCGGTAAGTGCGGGCGAGTTCTTCCCACTCCTGCCGGAACCAGGGCGTGTAGCTGTCCGGCTCATCGGCAAACTCGCGCTCGAGCTCGGCCGGGGATGCAAAGCGCAGCGCCGCAATCTCGCTGTCGTTGGGACGGAGGTCCTCGAAGACCCTGCCGAGGTATACGTGGCAGAGTTCGTTCTCCGAACCCGCCTCGCCGAAGTCCGCCTCGTAGCAGAACCAGTAGACATGCTCGAGCTCCGCCTCGAGATTCAGTTCGTCGAGCAGGCGGCGCGACGTCGCGACATCGAGGGATTCGCCGCGGCGCGGGTGACTGCAACAGGTGTTCGACCAGTATCCCCCCCAGAGGCGCTTGGCGTGCGCCCGCTGCTGCAGGAGCAGCTCGCCCTTCGCATTGAACAGGAACACCGAGAATGCCCGGTGCAGGACGCCGGCGCCGTCGTGTGCATCGGCCTTCG
>JAKSCZ010000075.1 GCA_022360335.1 Pseudomonadota bacterium | reverse complement strand
TGAGTACCTGTCGGCGCTCGTTCGAATAGGTCCGGACCGTTCCCGTCAGCGTCGCCTCGCCGGGCAGGATATTGCCGCGCACGCCGGCGTTGACCGTCGCGACCGTGATCACGTTCGGTACGTCGAAGACGTCGACCCGGCGTGCCGAGTACGTCGTCAGCGCCTTGACGATATCGGCCGCCAGGTTGACCAGGTCCGTGCCTTCCCACGGACGTGCGGCGTGCGTCTGCCGTCCGGCGAGGTCGATGCGCATCGACGTGGCGCTCGCGAGGAAACCGCCCGGCCGGACGTCGATGCGTCCCGGCACGCCGGGTTCGACGTGCAGACCGAAGATCGCATCGGGCGTCGGGTCGTCGAAGACGCCCTCGGCCAGCATCCGTGCCGAACCGCCCGTCTCGCCCGGCGGCGCACCTTCCTCCGCCGGCTGGAACACGAACAGGACCGTGCCGGAAAACCGGTCGCGCAGACCCGCGAGCACCTCGGCGGCCCCCATCAGCATCGCCGTGTGCGCGTCGTGACCGCAGGCGTGCATGACGGGCACCTCCTTGCCGTTGTACTCGCCCGTGGCTCTGGAGGCGAACGGCAGGCCCGTCCGTTCGAGAACGGGCAGCGCATCCATGTCGGCCCGCAGGGCGACGACAGGTCCCGGTCCCTTGCCGCGCAGCACGCCGACGACGCCCGTAACGGCGATACCCGTACGCACCTCCATGCCCACCGACTCGAGGTGCCGGGCGACGAGTTCGGCGGTACGATACTCGCGGTTGCCCAGTTCGGGATTGGCGTGGATGTCCCGGCGCCAGGCGATCACCTTGTCCCTCACACCGAGCACACGCTCCTCGACGGGCGGGGCTGCGGCGGCGCAGGCGGATGCGAGGAGCAGGCCGGCGGCCAGCACGGAAAGCAGGCTGTTCATGCGCGAAATGCTAACAGCGGAGTACCGAAGTCACAATATTTTTTCGATTTTTTATGGTTCTCTTGCTGTTTTTCAGGCATCTCTCTGTGATAGAACGCAGAATAACCCATAAAATATCGAAATTAGTGAGGCTTCTCATGCCATATCGTCACGTCGTTCTCGCGCTACTCCTGGCGTACCCCTGCCTGTATTGCGCGCCGGTTCACGCTGCGTCGGCCGAGGAAAATGCAGCCCTCATCCGGACCTTGCAGCAGCAGCTCGGCGCTCTCCAGGCGGAGCTTGCCGCGCTGCGCCGGCTCGTCGCCGCGGCCGACGCATACGAACCGCCGGCCGGGGCCGCGGCGGGGCCGCCGCCGGACGACACTGCAGTCGAAATCAGCGGCGATTTTCGGGTGCGCTACGAAAACACGAGCGAGCACGCCGGCCTGCGCGAACGAAACCGCGGGGTCATCCGCGGCCGGCTCGGCGCCGACTGGGACGTCAACGACAACGTCGTCCTCGGGACACGGATCGGCACGGGCGATCCCGACGATCCGAATTCCACCGATATCAGCATGGGCAATTTCCTCGACGACCTGGACCTGAGCCTCGACCGCTTGTACGTCGCGTACGAGCGCGGCAAGGTCTTCGCAACGGCGGGCAAATTCGCCAACCCGTTCGTGCGCACGAGCCTCGTCTGGGACTCGGACGTCAATCCGTACGGCGTCGCCGGTCGTTACCGCTTCTACGCTTCCGATCGCGCCTCTGCGTCCGTCACGGGCATCTACGCGCTCGTCGACGAACAGACAATCGCCGGGGACAGCACGATGGCCGGCGCTCAGCTGTCGCTCCGATGGCATCCGGATACCGACTGGGCGCTGGGTCTGCACGGCGCCTACTACGACTATTCGATCGGCAGCCTGGACAACGCCGATCGCGGCGACCTGCGCGGCAACAACGTCACGCCCGGCGGCGCGCGCTACGTGTCGGACTTCAGACTGTTGAATCTCACCGGCTCCGTCATGCACTCCGGGATCGGCGAGCGCTGGCCGCTCGCCCTGACCCTGGACTACGTAAGAAATCTCGGCGCGCGCGTGCCCGAAGACACCGGCTGGGGCGTGGACCTGCATCTCGGACGGACATCACGACCCGGGGACCTGCAATTCAGGTACGGCTACGCCGTCGCAGAGACCGACGCCGTCCTGGCCGCGTTTTCGCATGACAACACGACGTACTCGACCAATTACCGGCAGCACACGCTCGAGCTCGGCTACCTGCTGCAGGAAAAGACCGGGCTGTACCTGACGACCTACCTGTACCGCCGCGACGCTGCGCCCGTTGCCGGACAGGCCGGCGACGACGACTGGGTGTCGCGGGTGCGCATGAACCTGCACTACACCTTCTAGACCGTCTTGTATGAATTTTCGATTTATTAGCCGTGTCAGGCAGTTGTTGACAATATTAAACAAGGGGTTATCGGACATATCATCGGCAATACCCGATAATTCCTGCCAAAAAAATCGAAATTATATTGACCCAGCGGCGCCGCACGGTCTAGGATGGCCGGCACCCGAAAGGCCCACCCGTAAACGATCGAGGCCCCCAACAATGACCAAATCGCTTCTCGCCGGATGCCGACCCCTGATCGGTATCGCCCTGTTGCTTCTCGGCTCCGCCGCGGTCGCATCCCCGCCGCCGCCCGCTGCCGACCCGTGCTCGTCGCTGCGCATCAAGGACTTCTCGCAGGTCGGCGACGGTGCCGCGCCGACCAAGGTCATGTTCGGCGCGATGCAGAAGTCGGTCGAGATTTCGGAGCAACAGGCCTGGCAGAATTCGCGCCGCTCGCGCGCAATGAACGCGGGTATTCCGGACGACATCACGACGCTGCCCGACAACTGCCTGGTCGAAGGCTACGTCAGCCCGCACATTCGCTTCGAGATGCGCCTGCCGGCCGCTGAAAACTGGAACGGCAAATACCTGCTCGTTGCGTGCGACGGCTGGTGCGGCAAGATCGCCAAGGACGCGACGATGGCCGGCGTCGTTCGAAACTACGCGACGATGGTCACCGACGGCGGCCACTGGGGCGAGCACCCGTTCGACGGCATCTGGGCGTCGGACAACACGCAGGCGAAGATCGATTTCGGCTACCGCGCGAATCACGTACTGCCGATGGCGGCCAAGGCCATCATCAAGGAATACTACGGCGAGTTACCGGAGTACTCCTACATCACGGGCTGCTCGAAAGGCGGCCAGGCGGGCATCATGTCGGCACTGCGCTATCCCGGTGATTTCGACGGCGTCCTGTCCCGCGGACCGACGATCGACTACACGCGCGTCAACGTCCTGCGCTGTGCCAATCTCGAAAAGACCGTTTTCGACGACGACGGCAAGCCGCGCATGTGGGCCAACAAGGTGCCGATGCTGCAGCGCGCCGTCATGGACCACTGCGACGAGACCGACGGCCTCAGGGACCGCCTGATCTCGGACCCGCGCAAGTGCGATTTCGACCCGGCGTCGATCCAGTGCGGTACCGGCAAGGTCGGCCCCAACTGCCTGACGGCCGAGGAAGTCGAGATCGTCAGGAAAGTCTACGCGCCGGTCACCGACGCAAAAGGCGAAGTCATCTACCCGGGTACGCCCTACGGATCCGAATCCTCGTGGCCGGGTTGGGTATTCCCCGTGCAGGGCAATTCGCCGATCCACGGCGACAAGCTGACGTATGCGCAGCAATGCGGCGGCGACTTCCTGCGCTACATGGCGTTCCGCGATTCCCCGGGGCCCGGATGGGACTGGCGCAAGGAATTCGACTGGGACCGCGACCACCATCTGCTGTACGACATCGGCAAGCTCTGGGACGCGACCAACCCGGACCTTCGCAAGTTCCGCGACAAGGGCGGCAAGATAATCGTCGCGCACGGCTGGGCCGACAGCGCCATCCCGGCCGAGGCCTCGATCGAATGGTACGACGACGTCTCGCGGTTCATGGGCGGCTACGACAACACGGCCGAATTCGCGCGCATGTTCCTGCTGCCGGGCGTCGAGCACTGCGACGGCGGCCCGGGCCCGGAGGATTACGACGCACTGGCGCTGCTCGAGAAGTGGGTCGAGGAAGGCGAAGCGCCGGACTCGATGGAGACCCGGCGCACCGAGGACGGCGAACTCGTGCGCACGAGGCCGGTTTACCCCTTCCCGACCGAAACGGTGTACAAGGGGCGCGGTGACATCGATCGCGCCGAGAACTTCGAGCCGCGCAGGCCGCGTTAGAGCGGAGCGACGCCCTTGGAAGCCGCCGGCAACCGCCTGGACGTCGTCGCTGCCGTCGACGACGCACCGCTCGGAAACCTGCAGCTCCGCGTCGCGCTGTTGTGCGCCTTCGTCGCGATGCTGGACGGTTTCGACACCCAGTCGATCGCATTCGTCGCGCCGACCCTGTCGGAGCTGTGGTCCATCGAAGCGGGCGCGTTCGGCCCGATTTTCGGCGCCGGCCTGCTGGGACTCATGGTCGGACAGCTCATCCTGGGCCCACTCGCCGACAGGATCGGCCGGCGCCCCGTCATCCTGCTGTGCACGGCCTGGTTCGGGGCGTTCGCCTTGTTCACCGCGTTCGCCGGGAACTGGACGACCTTGCTGTTGCTGCGTTTCCTCACCGGCGTCGGTCTCGGTGGCGCGATGCCCAACATCATCGCGCTGACTTCGGAATACTCTCCGGCCGGCAAGCGCTCGACGATGATCACGGTCATGTTCGGCGGCTTCCCCTTCGGCGCCGCAGTCGGCGGTTACATCAGCAGCAGGATGATCCCGGCGATCGGCTGGGAATCGGTGTTCTACCTCGGCGGGATCGCGCCGCTGCTGCTCGTGATTCCGCTGTACTTCTGGCTGCCCGACTCCGTGCAGAACATGGTCCGGTCGGCCCGGCCTCGTGAGCAGATCGTGAGTCTGCTCAGGAAGCTCGACCCGGGCGTCGCGGCGGACGATTCGACCGAGTTGTACGTCAGGGAGAAACCCGTCCGGGGATTCAGCCTGGCCGCCCTGTTCCGCGACGGTCTCGCGCCGAAGACGTCGCTGCTCTGGATCGCCTATTTCATGAGCCTGCTCATGATCTACTTCCTGATGAGCTGGCTGCCGATGATCCTGCGCCTGAGCGGCATGCCGCTCGACAAGGCGATCATCGCGGCCGTGGCCCTCAATCTCGGCGGCATGCTCGGCGGCATTCTGCTCGGGACGCTGCTCGATCGCTTCAATCACTTCACGGTGCTTGCCGGCGGGTACTTCGCGGCAGGCGCCTGCATCGCGTGCATCGGGCTGTCCGAGAGCCTGCCCGTCGTCCTGATGGCGTTCGTGTTCGCAGCCGGATTCGCCGTCATCGGCGGCCAGACCGCGATGAATGCCGTCGCGTCGGACATCTACCCGTCGCGGATCCGCGCCTCGGGTCTCGGCGCCGCGCTGGCCGTCGGCCGTATCGGTTCGATCGTCGGTCCGGTCGCCGGCGGCATCCTGATCGGCATGGAGATGACGACCAGGTCGCTGTTCGCAGTCGGCGCGCTGCCGACCATCGTCGCGTGCCTTGCGATACTCTCACTCAAGTGGATTGCAAGTTCCGATACCGTGCCCGAGGCCCGGCCCGCCACCGACTGAGCGCGTCGGCCGCACTCTGCGCCTTGTCCGCCGCCGCCCACGGGGGCGGCGCGCCGGACTGGCCGTTGCACGGCCACGGCCACGCCGAGCAACGGCATTCGCCGCTGACGTCGATCGACCGCAGCAACGTCGATCGTCTCGGACTCGCCTTCGAGTTCAGCGACTTCGTCGTCCGGGGCCGCACGCATCGGGGGAACGAAGCCACGCCGCTGGCGGTCGACGGCCGCCTCTACTTCACCGGACCGTGGAGCGTCGTGTACGCGCTCGACGCGGTCACGGGCGAGCGCCTGTGGACCTACGACCCGGGCGTACCCGGACAGTGGCTGCGCAAGGCCTGCTGCGATGCGGTCAATCGCGGCGTTGCCATCCTCGGCGCTCGCGTCTACGTCGGCACGCTCGACGGCTACCTCGATGCCCTCGATATCGAATCCGGCGAACGCCTCTGGCGCGCCGACACGCTGACGCAGCGCAGCCGCGCCTACACGATCACGGGCGCACCGCGTATCGCAGGCGACAGGATCCTCATCGGCAACGGCGGCGGCGAGCTCGGCGTGCGCGGCTACGTGTCCGCGTACGATACCGACGGCCGCCTCGCCTGGCGGTTCTTCACCGTGCCGGGCCCCGGCGATGACGAACACCCCGAGCTTGCACAGGCGCGCAAGACCTGGAGCGAGAACCCGGCCTGGGATTTCGGCCTCGGCGGAACCGCCTGGGATTCGATGAGCTACGACCCGGCTCTCGGCCTCGTCTATGTCGGCACCGGCAACGGCTCACCGTGGCCGGCGGGGCAGCGGAGTCCCGGCGGCGGAGACAACCTCTTCCTGTCGTCGATACTCGCCATCGAGGCGAACACCGGTCGGCTGCGCTGGCATTACCAGACGACACCGGGCGACAGTTGGGACTATACGGCGACACAGCAGATGATCCTCGTCGATCGCAGGATCGGGGGACGCGATCGCAAACTGATCGTGCAGGCGCCCAAGAACGGATTCTTCTATGTCCTCGACCGGGTCACCGGCGAGCTGATCTCCGCCGAGCCCTACACGGAAGTCAGTTGGGCCGGTCACGTCGACCCGAAGACGGGCCGGCCCGTGCAGAATCCCGATGCCCGTTACGGCGCCGCCCGCAATATCGTCCGTCCGTCCCTGTTCGGCGGGCACAACTGGCAGCCGATGAGCTACAGCCCCGCAACCGGGCTCGTGTACATCCCGGTGCTCGAATCCGACATGGAAATCCGGACCGAGCCCCGCCCGTTCATGCCCGACTCGATCAACGTCGGCGCGGCCGTCGACGACGCGCGATCGCGGCATGCGGCCGATGCGCTGCTGGGCGAACGGCGGCGGCCTCCTTCCAGCCGGCTCGTCGCATGGGATCCGGCGCGCCAGCGCGAGGCCTGGTCCTCCCTGCCGGGCACCTGGTGGAACGGCGGGGTCCTGAGCACGGCCGGGGGACTCGTCTTCCAGGGTGCCGCGGACGGGGGCCTGTGGATCTACGACGCGGACAGCGGCGACGCGCTGCGGCGCATCGAGACGGGTTCGGCGATCCTGGCCGCGCCCATCAGCTACGAAGTCGACGGCGCCCAGTACATCGCCGTCCTCGCGGGTTTCGGCGGTGCGCCGAAAACCTACCCGCCGGGTTCGGCCCCCGCAAAGTACCGGAACCTCGAGCGGCTGCTCGTATTCGGGCTCGACGGCGACGACGTGCCGCTGCCGCCGCGCGTCGGGCCGCCGGAGCCTCGGGCCGCGCATCCGCAGCGGGTATTCGACAAGGCGCTCGCCGCCAGGGGGAGCGCCCTGTTCACTGTGCATTGCGCCCGGTGCCACGCGCCCAGGGGAACGCCCAACGGCTACCCGAACCTCTGGAACCTGCCGGCCCCGTTGTACGACGCCCTCGAACCCATCGTCCTCGACGGCGCGCTGTCCGGGGCCGGCATGCCCGGGTATGCCGACGTGCTGGGCCCGGCCGACGTCGCGGCCATCCGCGAGTACCTGCTGCGTGACGAGGCGCTCTACGGGCGCGCTCGACTGCTTGAATAAAAATTTCGAAAATATTATATTTGAGCCTCCATGACCCGACGCCGCTCGGCGTCCCGACCGGACTCGTATACGCTATGAAGCAGCTA
>JAKSCZ010000448.1 GCA_022360335.1 Pseudomonadota bacterium | reverse complement strand
CTTCCTCGCGGCAGGCGGTGGTGATCCCGTGATGTTCCAGCACATTTTCTGGTTCTTCGGGCACCCCGAGGTGTACATCATGATCCTGCCGGCGTTCGGCGTGGTCTCCGAGATCATCCCGACGTTTTCACGCAAGCCGCTGTTCGGCCACGACTCGATGGTCTATGCCGCATCGAGCATTGCGTTTCTCTCCTTCATTGTCTGGGCACATCACATGTTCACCGTCGGTATGCCGCTGACCGGGCAGATGTTCGTCATGTTTGCGACGATGCTGATCGCGGTTCCGACCGGCGTGAAGGTCTTCAACTGGGTGGCGACGATGTGGCGCGGCGCGATGACCTTCGAAACGCCGATGCTGTTTTCCCTGGCCTTCGTGTTCCTGTTCACGATCGGCGGCTTCTCGGGATTGATGCTGGCGATCGCGCCGGCCGACGTCCAGTATCACGATACGTATTTCGTCGTGGCGCACTTCCACTACGTGCTCGTGCCGGGCTCGATCTTCGCGATCATGGCGGGCGCCTACTACTGGCTGCCGAAGTGGACCGGCTACTACTACAACGAAAAACTCGGCAAACTGCACTTCTGGCTGTCGACCGTCTTCGTCAACGTCACGTTCTTCCCGATGCACTTCCTCGGGCTGGCCGGCATGCCGCGCCGTATCCCGGATTACTCGACGCAGTTCGCCGACTTCAATACGATCGCCTCGATCGGCGCGTTCGGCTTCGGCCTGTCGCAGCTGGTGTTCGTCGCCGTCCTGCTGACGGCGAAGAAAGGCGCCAGGGCGGACGATCGCGTCTGGGAAGGCGCGCACGGCCTCGAGTGGACCGTGCCGTCGCCCGCGCCGTGGCATACCTTCACGACGCCGCCGAAAGCGCGCATCGCGAACGAGGCCTTCGAATAAGCCATGGACGAATCCGGGCGCAAAAGGAACGTCCGCCGTACCGCGTTGGTCGTTGCGGCGGTCGCGCTCGTCTTCTACGTCAGTTTCATCATGATGGGAGTCCTGCGCTCGTGAACGACCGGAACAGGGAAAACCGCTCCCTGACGGGCCGGCTGCTGATCATGGCCGTCGCCATGTTCGGCTTCGGTTTCGCACTCGTGCCGCTCTACGACGTGTTCTGCGAGATCACGGGCTTCGGCGGCCGTACCAACACGGAAGCCGTCGCGGTCGTCGAGGAGGCGCCGGACCTCGGCCGGGAGATTCGCGTCGAGTTCATGACGACGCTCAACTCGTACGCACAGTTCGAATTCGCCGCCGACGCGGACAGCATGATGGTGCATCCGGGCAAGATGTACTTCGCCACGTTTACGGCGAGGAACCTGACGGACAGCGACAAGGTCGCCCATGCCGTACCCAGCGTCGCGCCGCCGGCGGCGGCCGAGCATTTCGTGAAGATCGAGTGCTTTTGCTTCGACAGCCAGGAATTCCACGGCGGCGAAGAGAAGGCCATGCCCCTGCAGTTCATCGTCGACCCCGGCCTGCCCGACTACGTCGATACGATCACGCTGGGGTACACCTTCTTCGATACCACCAGCCTGGCGTCGAACGACCTGAGAGAATCGGATACCAGAGACACACCATGACGACTCGCACTGACGAACACTACTACGTCCCGCACGGCAGCCACTGGCCCGTCGTCGGCTCACTCGGTCTGCTGTTCCTGATGGTCGGCGTCTCGGTCTGGCTCAACGGCTCGGACTTCGGCTTCTACGTCATGCTCGGCGGTCTCGCGATCCTGATCTATATGATCACGGGCTGGTTCGCGACCGTCATCGGCGAGAGCCAGCAGGGCCTGTACAACGCACAGGTGGACAAGTCGTTCCGCCAGGGCA
Organism: Pseudomonadota bacterium; assembly: GCA_022360335.1. Lineage (GTDB taxonomy): Bacteria > Pseudomonadota > Gammaproteobacteria > Steroidobacterales > Woeseiaceae > UBA1847. The sequence goes on along the minus strand of JAKSCZ010000448.1, from coordinate 863 downwards.
TGTTCTGGTTCATCTTCTCGGAAGTCATGTTCTTCGCTGCGTTCTTCGGTGCGCTGTTCTACGCCCGCAACATGGCGATTCCGTGGCTCGGCGGCGCGAGCAACAACTTCTTCACGAACCTGCTGCTCTGGGAAGGTTTCGAGAGCACCTGGCCGACCAACGGCCCGGGCAACATCGGGGGCGAATACGAGGTGATGGCGCCGTTCGGCCTGCCGCTGATCAATACGGCCCTGCTGCTGACGTCGTCGATTACGGTCACGATCGCGCACCACGCACTGATCGCGAACCGGCGCATGCAGCTCACGGTGTTCCTCGCCGCAACCTTCCTGCTCGGTTTCGTCTTTGTCTGCCTGCAGGGCGTCGAGTACGTCCACGCGTATCAGGACCTGAACCTGAAGCTGACCTCGGGCATCTACGGTTCGACGTTCTTCATGCTGACGGGCTTCCACGGCATGCACGTGACGATCGGCGCCATCATGCTGGCGATCATCTTCTTCCGGGTGCTCAAGGGACACTTCACACCCGACAAGCACTTCGCCTTCGAAGCGGTCGCCTGGTACTGGCACTTCGTCGACGTCGTCTGGATCGGCCTGTACGTATTCGTGTACTGGATGTGATCGACCGAACGCCGGTATGCCGTAGGAGCGGCTTCAGCCGCGAAGAAACCGCAGGAGCGGAGATAAGGGACAGTTACCTTATCTCCTCCTGGTCGCGTCAGCAGGCTGGCGCCTCGCGGAGATAAGGTAACTGTCCCTTATCTCTGGCGAATGAATTCGGGCCTGAAGGCCCTCCTACGATCGGGCCGGCGGCGGATTGACCCAGCCGAGGAAATAGGCGGCGACGAGTACCAGGATCAGGACGAG
>JAKSCZ010000320.1 GCA_022360335.1 Pseudomonadota bacterium | reverse complement strand
GCTCGGTCCCGACCGGGACGAAATGCCATCCGAGAACGGCACAGGCCCGGCGGTCCCAGGGACCGTCGCCGTAGTAGGACACGGACGCGAAGTTTTCGCCGAGCCGGTGCAGTGCGGTCTCCATGATCGCCGTTCGCTCGAGGTGGTCGTCCGACGTCACAAGCGGTATGCCGGCGTGATCGATCCGCGCCGAGCGCAGCTTCAACTCGGCGCTCTCACGCCACCCGCCCGTCGCGAGCGCAACCGCATGCTGCGGCGATTCCGCCAGCGATCGCAGCAGGCCTCCGGCGCCGGGGATCTCGTCGAACGGCCCATGTCGCTCGATGTGCGCCTCCAGCAATTCGACGAATCGATCCCGTACCGCATCGAGATGCGCGCGGGTCCGAGCGATAGCGTTGTCCTCCAGGATCGAGCGGAGAATGCCGGTGTCCGTCACGAAGTCGTAGTCGTGCAGGCGGGCGCGCAGCGATACGCCGCCGAGCACGTCGCGCACCGCCTGCCGGTACAGCGCATCGTCCGCCGCGGCCGAGTGCAGCAGCGTGCCGTCGATGTCGAAGATGACCGCGTGCATCAGAGGTGTCGGCTCACAGCGTCTCCAGGAAGATCGCCTCGCCCTCGATGACGCCCGCGCGTTCGCCGACCTCGGCCGATTCGGGCAACGCCATGTACGCCTCGGCCCGGGCGCGATCTTCGACGTCGAACACGAACCAGACCTCGTCCGGCGCATCCGCCGACTGCCAGACGTTCTCCGCGGCCAGGCCGTACGCGCGGCCGGCTTCGCCCTGCTCGTCGAAAATGCGTTTCCAGCGCCCGGCGTCTTTCACCTTGTTCCTGACCAACAGCTTCATCGCTCTGCTCCCGAACGCACGGGGCCCGAATCCGGACCTCGTGCGATTCCGTTTCGCGGACCGGGTCCGCTCTCGCCCGTACCCGGTGTCCCGTTGAAGAAGTCGTTGGAGGCCGCTAGTGGTGGCCCGGGGTTTCGGGCTCCATGGTGCTCTCGCCGTAGTACTCGAGGCGCGTGTCCTCGACGTACGCCCCCTCGAGCGCCATGAGCCAGATCAGGACGAGGATCGCGACGGGCGGACCGAGAATCGCGATCTTGAGGGCCAGCCGCTCCCAGCCCATGTGCATGAAGATCATGACGATGCCGCCGGCCTTGAGCATCATGAACGCCAGGATCGCCGCCGTCCGCAGGGGTCCGTCGTCCCAGAAATCGGTCCAGTAAGACAGCGCACTCAGTCCGAACAGCGCGCCCCACATGATCCAGTAAACCCTGAGCGGATGTTGTTGCCCTTCGTCGGCCATGCCCGTGACTCCCTTACCAGAGATAGAAGAACGCGAAGATGAATACCCACACGAGGTCGACAAAATGCCAGTACAGGCCCGCGATCTCGACGATCTCGTAGTTGTCGCCGCGCTTCTCGTAGTAACCGCGTTTGACGCGGAACGCGACGACCAGCAGGTAGATGACGCCGGCCGACACGTGCATGCCGTGGAAACCCGTGATCATGAAGAAGCTCGCGCCGAACTGCGCCGCGCCGAACGGGTTCTCCCAGGGCCGCACGCCTTCCGTGATCAGCTTGGTCCACTCGAAGGCCTGCATGCCGACGAAAGTCGCACCCAGCGCCGCGGTCGCGACCATGAGCCAGAAGGTCTTGTTCTTGGCCTTGCGGTAACCCATGTTGACCGCGAGCGCCATCGTGCCCGAGGACGTGATCAGTACGAAGGTCATGATCGCAATCAGCAGCAACGGCACCGATTGCCCGAACATCGTCAACCCGAAGACTTCCGACGGGTTCGGCCACGGATCCGTCGTCGACATGCGTACCGTCATGTAGCCGACGAGGAAACAGGAGAAGATGAACGTATCCGAGAGCAGGAAGATCCACATCATGGCCTTGCCCCACGGCATGCCGAAGACCTGCTTGTCGCGCGACCAGTCCTCTACGACACCCCTGGTGCCGGCCGCTTCCACTCCAGACTCCATTACCGCTTCAGACATCAGGACCCCTCAGTTCTCATCAGGTCGACAACAGCAAACCGAACAGCACGAGCCAGACGATGAGCAGGAAGTGCCAGTAGATCGTGCACAGTTCGATGCTGCGCCGGAGCCGTGCGCCTTCCGCCCGGCCGAGCACGACCTTGAACGTCGCCCTCGCCCAGACGTACAGGCCGCCGGCGATGTGCACGGCGTGCGCACCGGTCAGGAAATAGAAGAAGGCGTTCGACGGGTTGACCCGGATGCCCTGTCCGCCGGCCTGCAATTGCTGCCAGGCGACGAGCTGGCCGACGACGAACGCCGTCGTCAGCGCGCCGGCCGCGATGAGCCCGGGCCCGAGACGCGCCGCATTGCCGGCCACGGCGCCGTTGCGCGTCCACTGGAAGGCGATACTGGCCAGCGCGAGCACGCCCGTGTTCGCCCACAGCAGTTGCGGCTCGGTCATCGGTACCCAGTCGCCGAGCTCCATGCGCAGGGCATAGGCGCTCAGGATCAGCGCGAAGAACGAGGTGACGACGGCGAGGAACGCAATCAACGCAATCAGCGTCGAATTGCCCGCATCGCCGAGCGGCCCGTGGTGCGCGGTGTCGCCGACCTTCTCCGCAACCCAGGGCTGGGTATTGAACGACTGCTTCAGCAGCCACCCGAGCAGGGTGGCGAGCATCAGCGCGAGTACGATGAGACCGATCTCCACGCGCCCGGCCTTCTAGTGCTCTTCCACGCCGTGCCGGCGGCCGGCGGGCGCTTCCTCGGCCGGCACCGTCTGCGGGATGAAGTCCTCGTCGCAGCCCGGCACGCTGTAGTCGTAGGCCCAGCGATGCACCGACGGCAGCCGCTCGCCCCAGTTGCCGTGTACCGGCGGCGTCTGCGGCGTGCGCCACTCGAGGCTCGTGGCTTCCCACGGGTTGTCGCCCGCTTCCCTGCCGCGGCGGTAGC
>JAKSCZ010000366.1 GCA_022360335.1 Pseudomonadota bacterium | reverse complement strand
GATAAGGGACAGTTACCTTATCTCTGCCTGATGCCACACAGCTGGCAACTCCGCAAGAAGAGATAAGGTAACTGTCCCTTATCTCCCGCGGGTCGCGGCTGAAGCCGCTCCTACAGAGCCGCTCCTACAGAGCCAGTCGTTCCTACATCGTGTGGGTCGGTTTGTCGCCGCCCAGCGCGCCCGCGAGGTAGGTCTCGATCTTCTTCTGCGTGTTGCCCTGGTCCTGATCCGAGAATTGCACTCCGATGCCCGCCGTGCGTTTGCCCTGGGCGCCCTTCGGTGTCATCCAGATGACGGTACCGGCGACCGGGATTTTCTCTTCCTCGCCCATCAGGTTCAACAGCATGAACACTTCGTCGCCCAGCCGGTACGATGAATTCGTCGGGATGAACAGTCCGCCGTTGACCACATACGGCATGTACGCGAGATACAAGGCGCTCTTGTCCTTGATCGTCAGTGTCAGCAGTCCCGGTTTACTCATTGTGATCAGCCCCGTCTCGCCCTGGTGCCCGCCAGCATCAGGTTCATTCCGTCCGACGTTGCAGCGGCGCACTCTCGCAGGCCGTCCGCCCACTCGATGAGCAGGCCTTCCAGCGTCAGTTGCACGTTGAAGGAGCCGCTCGCTTGCCCCCGCAAGCCGTTGATTATGTCTAAATAGCAGAACAGATTTCGGCTGTCCATGCGCCGCAGCACAGAATCGTCGATCGCGAGCCCGGCGGCGCACTCACGTCCCGCAGAACGAGCCAGAACGGCGAGTTTCACCTGCCGGGCGAGCCAGTCGAGGACGAACGCAGGGTCGTGCCCGGCCCATCGGGCGGCGACCTCGACCGCCGAGGCCCTGCCGCGCCCCAGCGCGTTGAAATCGCGTGCCATGCCGGCGCTCGTCTCCAGCGCATCGAGCGCTGAAATCGCGGCCAGCGGCGCCCCGCCGGCGACTCTCAGGGCCTCGGGCCAAGCGGCGCCGGGTTGCAGCCGGTCGAGCCAGGCCAGGGCGTCGTCCTCGGACGGCGGCGCCAGGTCTATACGCTGGCAGCGGCTGAATATCGTGGCCGGCAGCTTGCCGATGCGGTCGACGATCAGGATCAGCAGTGCGTCGCCGGGCGGCTCTTCGAGCGTCTTCAGGAGGCTGTTGGCGGCGTTGACGGTCATCGCATCGGCCGGATCGATGACCGCGACCTTACCGCCGCCCTCGTAGCTCGTGAGCCCCATTTCGTGGACGAGTTCGCGAATCTGCTCGATGCCGATGGCCGTCTTGTCCTCAGGCGGCCTTATCCACCTCAGGTCGGCGTGCCCGGGCGGTTCGGCGCCGTGGGACGGCAGGTCGTCGCGGCCCAGGCCCAGCCGGGTTGCGGCGATCCAGTGCGCGGCGGCGCGTTTGCCGACGCCAACCGGTCCGGCAAGCATCACGGCGTGGGGGGTACGACCGCGCTCCGTCCGGTCCCGCCACGCCTCCGCAAATTGCTTAAGCCAGGAAATCTCCATAAAACAAGTAACTATCGACTATTTATAAAGTTAAACATTACCTGTGAGCCGGTCGACCAGCGCGGCGATGTCGGCACGAACCTCGCCGAGCGGCCGCGTCGTGTCGATGACGACGACCCGGCCGGGCTCACGGGCCGCGATCTGCAGGTAGCACTCCCGGACCCGCTGGAAGAAGTCGTGGCGCTCCTGTTCGATGCGGTCGGGCTCACTGCGCGTGCCGGCGCGCGCCATACCGATTTCGACCGGGGCATCGAGCAGGATCGTCAGGTCCGGCCAGGCGTCGCCGTGTACCCAGCCGGCGATGCTGTCGATGATTTCGAGCGGTATTCCGCGGCCGCCGCCCTGATACGCACGACTGGAGTCCGTGAACCGGTCGCAGACGACCCACGTGCCGGCTTCGAGCGCCGGCACGATGGCGTTGTTTACGTTGAACGACCGGGCCGCGAACATGAGGAGCAGCTCGGCGATCTCGGGAACCGGCTCGTCGCTGCGATTCAACAGGATGTCCCTGATGTCCTTCGCATAGGGCGTTCCGCCGGGCTCGTGCGTCGTAAGGACCTCGTAACCCGCCGCCTCGATGCGCCTCACGAGCACCTCGATGTTGGTCGACTTGCCGACCCCTTCGATGCCCTCTACGGAAATGAACTTGCCGCGTTCCACGTCGAGATCCTAGGGCCTGCGCTTCTGCCGCAATCTGCGCAGGTACTCGGCCACCGCAGCGTCGTGCTCGTCTTTGGTCTTCGAGAACTTGTGGCTGCCGTCGCCGAGCCCGGTCGCAACGAAATACAGCTCCTCGCCGTCCGCCGGGTGTAATGCGGCGCGGATGGCCGCACGGCCCGGCATCGCGATCGGCGTCGGCGGAAGACCGTGCCGCGTGTAGGTGTTGTATGGCGTATCGGTCCGCAGGTCCTTGCGCGTCAGGTTACCGTTGAATCCGGGCCCGATACCGTAGATGACGGTGGGGTCCGTTTGCAGGCGCATGCGTTTCTGCAGGCGGCGCGCGAACACGCCGGCAATCCGGGCACGCTCGTCGGCACGCGCCGTTTCCTTCTCGACGATCGAAGCGAGCACGAGCGCTTCGTAAGCCGAAGTCAGCGGCGTCTTTTCATCGCGCGCCTGCCATTCTTCCTCGAGCACGGCCTGCATCAGCTCGTAAGCCTGCCCGAGCAGGGACCTGTCCGTCGTGCCGCGCGCAAAGCGATACGTCTCGGGCAGGAACAGCCCCTCGGGGTGGGTGAGGTTCGAGCCGAGTTCGTCCAGCAACGCCGGCCAGTCCTCGTCGGTCATCGACGCATCGACGGCTTCATTGGCCCGCAGCGCCGCGATCAAATCGTAGCGGTTCCAGCCTTCGACGATCGTGAACGAATGCAGGCGGACGTCGCCGCTCGTGAACTGCTCGAGCAGGGACTCCGGCGTCGCCCCCGACCCGATCAGGTATTCGCCCGCCTGAATGCCGCTCGCCTCGCCGGACCACCGCGCGTACAGACGGAACCAGGTATCCGTTTCGATCGCCCCCCGCGAGACGAGCTCGCGTGCGACCGCCGCGAACGGGCTGCCGGGCGCGATCTCGAACTCGATCCCTTCCGCCGGGACGTCGACCGGCGTGGACATGAATCGCTGGATTTTCGCGACGCCCGTGGCCGCCGCCACGGCAAGCAGCAGCAGGACCGCGCCGAATGCAAGGGACAGCCGTTTCACAGCCTGCACTCGGCGATGCCGTTGCCGGCCATCAGCGACATGACGTCGCGGGTCACCGGACCGACCGGCCATGTTCGTTCGTCGCAGCGGGAGACGGGCAGAACGCCGAACTGGCTGTTCGTCAGAAACACCTCCCCGGCGCGCTCCAGGTCCCGTTCGCCGAGGTCGCATTCGACCACGGCTGCCGGTGTGTCACGGAGCACGTCCATGAGGTGCCGGCGCATGACGCCGGCCACGCCGCAACGCGACAGGGAAGGCGTCCTGATGGTCTTGCCGTCGACGAGAAACACGTTGCTCATGGTACCGCAGATGAGTCGGGCGTCCGCGTCGAAAGTCAGGCCTTCGAACGCATCCGCCTCGAGGCATTCCGAGCGTGCCAGGACCTGTTCGATGCGATTCAGCGTCTTGACGCCGGCCAGCGCCGATCCCGTGGCCAGTGCGGTCCTGCACCGGATCGTACCGACGCCGTCGCGGTAGGCGCTCCCGGCCGGCGGCACCGCGGGAAACACCCCGATCAGCGTGTGCGCGGGTGTCCGACGGGCGCGGCCGTAGCCGCGTTGCGTCACGCCGCCGCTGACGATGATCTTGGCGGTGCAGTACAGGCTCTCGACGGTCGACGCCTGCAATGCGCCGTCGAGCTGCAGGCGCAGGCTGCCGGCGTCCGGTCGTTCGAGTCGCAGCCGCCGGCAACCCTCGGCCAGGCGCTCGAGGTGGTGTCCCCACAAGCGCGGCTCGCCGCCGCGAATCGCGATCGTCTCGAACAGGCCGTCACCGTACTGGAACCCCCGGTTCTCGATCGCGACCGAGGTGACGGGGGCGCCGTTGTGAAACCAGTCGCTCATGGGACGATCGCTCGCTGCATACCTTCCGCCTTGGCCCGCGTTTCGGCCAGCTCGGCGGCGGGATCCGAGTCCGCGACAATGCCCGATCCGGCGCGAAAGGTCACGCGCTCGCCGTCCTTGACGATCGTGCGAATCAGGATATTGAGGTCCATGCTGCCGTCCCGGTCGAGATAGCCGAAAGAACCGGTGTACGCGCCGCGCGAACCGCGCTCGAGTTCGCCGATGATCTCCATGCAGCGTACCTTCGGGCATCCGGTAATCGTCCCGCCCGGGAATACCGCCGCAATGACCTGTCCGGGCGTTGCCCCAGCGCGCAGCCGTCCCCGAACGTTCGACACGATGTGGTGAACGTGCGCGTAGGTCTCCGCCACCATCATCTCGCTGACCTCGACGGTGCCGGCCTCGCAAACGCGCCCGAGGTCGTTTCTCTCGAGATCGACGAGCATGACGTGCTCGGCCCGCTCCTTGGGATGCGCGATCAGCTCCGCAAGCAGCGCCCCGTCCTCGACGGCGTCGTCGGAGCGCGGTCGCGTGCCGGCGATCGGACGCGTCGACGCGATGCCGTCACGCACCCGAAGCAGCCGCTCGGGCGACGACGAGATGATGTCGGTACCGCGCCAGCGGGCCAGTCCCGCGAACGGCGCAGGGTTCGCCTTGCAGAGCGCTGCGTAGATGTCGCTCGCCGACGTGCCGCGGTACACCCGCGACGACCACTCCCGCGACAGGTTGGCCTGGTAGATGTCGCCGGCGGCGATGTACTCCTTGGCCGCGGCGACGGCGTCCGTGAACAGCCCGGGATCTTCCTCGACCAGCGGTTCGAGCCGTACCCTGCCCGCGTGCCGGTCGTCGCGCAGCGCGGCGATGTCGCTCATGAGTACGTCGCGATCGACGGCCCGCGGCGATTCGGCGACGAGATAACAGGCAGCAGCGGCGTGATCGAAGATCAGGGCCGCACGACATCGCACGGCGAAGGCCGCCGGCAGGACGGCGTCGCGCTCGAGAGCGAGCCCCGGCTCGATCTCTGCGGCGAGCCCGTAGCCGAGGTACACGAACCAGCCGCCGTTGAACGGCAGCGCCGTTTGCCGGGGCGCTATTCGCCGGCGCCGCCAGGCAGCGTCCAATCGTGCGAGGAAAGCCTCGCCGCCGCCCGCGACGATCGCCTCGCCGGGCGATGCGAACAGGATGTCGTATTGCCCGAGCGGACGGCCTGCGGCCGTACTCTGCAACAGAAAGGGATAACGCGACGGCCGATCGCGATGCAGTCGCCGCAGGTCCGCGGGCCCTGCGATCTCGCGAATCCGTTCAGTCAATTGCCCGGAATACGAGACTTCCGTTAGTACCGCCAAAGCCGAACGAGTTGGACAATACCGTCCTCAGCTGCGCGTCGCGTGCGGTATTCGGCGTGTAGTCCAGGTCGCACTCGGGGTCCTGGTTCTCGAGATTGATCGTCGGCGGGACGACCTGGTGCTCGATGGCCAGCGCGCAGAAAATGGCTTCCGCCACGCCCGCGGCGCCGAGCAGGTGTCCCGTCGTCGACTTGGTCGAGCTGATCATGACGTCGCGCGCGTGGGCGCCGAACGCGCGCTTGATGCCGTTCGTCTCACCGATGTCGCCGGCAGGGGTGCTCGTGCCGTGCGTGTTGACGTAGTCGATGTCGGAAGGGTCGATCCCGGCGTCCCGGATGGCGGCCGCCATGCATTTGCGCGCGCCCTCGCCGTCGGCGGGCGGCAGCGTGATGTGATACGCGTCGCCGCTCATGCCGAAGCCGATCAGCTCGCAGTAGATCCTCGCGCCCCGGGCTCTGGCGTGTTCGTATTCCTCGAGCACGATCGTGCCGGCGCCGTTGCTCAGCACGAAGCCGTCGCGATCGACGTCGTAAGGCCGGCTGGCGCCGGTCGGGTCGTCGTTACGGGTCGACATTGCGCGCGCGGAACAGAACCCGGCCATCGCGAGCGGCGTCGTCGCGTACTCGCTTCCGCCGGCGAGCATGACGTCGGCGTCGCCGTGCTCGATACTGCGCGCCGCGAGCCCGATGCAGTGCGTCGACGTTGCGCAGGCCGTGACGATCGAGATGTTCGGCCCGGTGATGTGCTGCAGGATGCTGACCTGGCCCGACGCCATGTTGATGATGCTGCCGGGGATGAAGAACGGCGACACCTTGCGCGGTCCGCCGTCGACCATCCTGGCGTGATTGTCCTCGATGGTCTTGATGCCGCCGATGCCGGCGCCGAGCGCCACGCCGACGCGATCGCCGTTCTCCCCGGTGATCTCCAGACCCGAATCCGCCAGCGCATCGATCGTAGCGCCGACACTGTAATGAATGAACGGGTCGTTCTTGCGCTGGTCCTTCTTCTGGAGATAGCGGTCGACGTCGAAGCCCTGCACGATGCCGGCGATACGCGTAGAGAATGCGCCCTCGTCGAAGCCTTCGAGCAGAACCGCTCCGGAGTTGCCCTCGCAAACGTTGCGCCAGGCGTCGTCCAACGCGCTGCCTACCGGTGAGACGATGCCCATCCCGGTAACTACGACGCGTCGTTTGCTCAAGAATCTGTCCGTCTTCGGTGGCAGGACTGCCGTTCGGAACTGGAAGGAAAGGCGCGGCGGGAAATGCCGCGCCCTTGCAAATCAACCCTCGCTCTGGCGAGCGGTTACGAAGTCGATGGCCTGCTGGACCGTGGTGATCTTCTCGGCCTCCTCGTCGGGAATCTCGGTCTCGAACTCCTCCTCGAGGGCCATTACCAGTTCGACCGTGTCGAGCGAGTCGGCGCCCAGATCATCGACAAAAGAAGCATCGTTGGTCACCTCGTCTTCTTTGACCCCGAGTTGTTCCGCAACAATGCCTTTTACCTGTTCTTCAATACTGCTCATAGTGGTTGCTTCTCCTGAGAAGACTCTGATTCGCACGGATCGCAGCGCGATTCCATGCCGGATTTTGCGCCCGAATTTCCCTTAAGTCCTTGATTTTTCAAGGTACTCCAAGGGCGTGGGCAGCCATTGTATGTCAATCGAATCGCCCAATCTACAGCTATTTAGGGGTCTCTGCAGG
>JAKSCZ010000413.1 GCA_022360335.1 Pseudomonadota bacterium | reverse complement strand
GTTTCTGCTGCGACTCGATGCCGTGCTGGCAGGGCGAAACCAGTTTGAGCTTGTCCTGCCCTTCGAACAGCGTTCCCCTGACCTGCGACTTCCGGAAATTGAGACGAATCGGCGGCAACTCGCAGTATTCCTTGCGGAAGTTCCCGCGGATGCGGATCGAGACGTCCAGGCGGTGCGATTCGCCGTTCTCGTCCAGGTACGTCCATTGTCCGGGAAAATACAGCCTGACGTCCGAATCGCGCTGTGCGTAGGTCTGGGAAACGGGCGCCGTCAAAACGGCCTTGAGCGTGGCGTGGTCGCGGAACAGCGGGTCCCGCTCGGCCGCACCGCTCGCCGCCGCGAGGACCAGCACCGAAACTGTCAATGCGAAGCGTTTCACAGGGTCGTTCTTATACGGGATCGCCCGCGAAATGTCATACGCGATTACCGAGCCGACAGTCTTCCGCATCGGGGATACGCACGGGTATGATCTGCCTGTGAAACTCGAAATCCGCGAGGCGCGGCCGGGCGAGGCGACGATCTCGTGGGTGGGAGCCATGCCGGACGCCACTGCACGGGAATGAAGGAGACCGCCGATGCTGAAAGCCGGGGCCAGAGCGCCCGAGTTCGTACTGCCGAATGACGAAGGCGGCGAGACCTCGCTGACGGACCTGCTCAAGCACGGGCCGCTGATCCTCTATTTCTATCCGGCCGACTTCACGCCCGGCTGCACGAAGGAAGCCTGCTCGATACGCGACGTTCACGACGATATCCGGGCCGTCGGCCTGCAGGTCGCCGGTATCAGCCCTCAGGACGTCGACAGTCACCAGCGATTCCGCGCGGAGCACGACCTGCCCTTCGTGCTGCTCAGCGACGAGGACAAGGACGTCATCCGGATGTATGGCGTCGATGGACCGTTCGGCGTCGGCGTACGGCGAGCGACCTTTCTGGTCAACCAGGACCGTACGATCCGGGATGCAGTCATGGCGGACGTCCGGATCGGCCGCCACCAGGAGTTCATCGAAAAGGCCGTCATCCTGCGCGAGACGGCGGGCAAACGCGCCTGAGACGGGAACCGGTTGCGATATCCCGCTAGTCGCCCTGCACCGTGACGACGACGCGCCGCGCGTGCGGTGCGCGGCGGTGCTCCCACAGGTAGACTCCCTGCCAGGTGCCGAACGCGCAGCGCCGGTTGCGTACCGGGATATTGAGGTCGGACTGAGTCAGGATGCTTCTCACGTGCGCCGGCATGTCGTCGGGTCCTTCGGCCGTATGCGTGAACATCGGGTCGCCGTCCGGAACCTGCCGCGACATGAAGGTCTCGAGGTCGCGCATCACGCTCGGGTCGGCGTTCTCGCACAGTATGAGCGACGCACTCGTATGGCAGATGAATACGTGGCACAGGCCGGTTTCGACGCCGGACTCCCGCACGGCCGCCTGAATCCGCCTGCTCAGGTCATAGGTTCCGCGGCCCTGCGTTTGGACCTGCAACTCGGATTGCACGATCACGGCGCGTAGGCTTCGCCATAGCGCAGGCGAATCGTCTTCGTCTTGCCGAACCACGGAATCGACACGATGTAGATATTGTCGTACTCGTCCTCTGCGATCGGCGGGACTTTCTTGCTTGCCCCCATGTCCGCCATCAGGGCCGGCAGCGTGTTGCTGTGCCCGACGACGAGAATGATCTTGCCCTTGTGCTCCTTGACGATGTACTCGATGATCGCCTCCGTGTCGGCGACATCGTAGGTGAATACCGGCAGTCCGAGCGCATCGGCTATCGGGCGGGCAGTCTCTTCGGTGCGTCGAAACGGCGTCGAGTAGACCGCATCGACACCCGCGACGACGTCAGCGTCGACGAGCTGGCGCCTGAGTTCCTCCACGCGGCGCTTGCCGGCCGGACTCAGGCCGGGATCCTCCGCCGGCACCGAGGCTTTCTCCGCGTGCCGCACGAAGATGACGGTCGTCGTCGCCTGCGACTCGAAGAACCACGCGAGACCGAC
>JAKSCZ010000080.1 GCA_022360335.1 Pseudomonadota bacterium | reverse complement strand
GGCGCCGAACGACAGGTTGAACCCCGGCGCCAGCGCCGCAACCGGGTCCGTGACGAAGACGATCAGCGCGGCCAGGGCGACCACGGCGCCGATGTCGACCTGCCGCGTTCGGGCGACGGTAAACGCCGTCAGGCCCAGCATCAATACGGCGCGGCGTGCGGGAACGCCCATTCCCGAAACCCAGGCATAGAGCACAGCGACACCGACCCCGATGAACATGGCCGGGACGATTCGATTGCCGCGCGACGGCATCGCGCCCGTCGCGACGAAAGCCAGCGCGAACGCGAACGTCGCGGCCAGGCCGACGTGGAGGCCGGAGATCGCCATCAGGTGGGTGGTACCGGTCGCCGCAAACGCATCCCACTGCGCACGCGAGACGAGGTGCCGTTCGCCCGTCGCGATGGCGGCGAGGACGGCAGCCGCCTCGTCGGACTCGGCGGCCGTTTTCGCCGTCGCGACGAAGCGCCGGCGGAAGCCGGCGACGGCCGACTCCGTGCCGGCCCGGAGCAGCCGGTTGCGCTTGCCCGGCACGACGTATCCCGTGGCGAGGACCTTCTCTCGAAACAGCCAGGTCTCGCGGTCGAATACGCCCGGATTGGCGTTGCCGCGCGGCCGCCTGAGACGCAGCTCGAGCTCCCAGACATCGCCCAGCAGCGGCGCAACGGGCGGATCGAACCAGCGAACCCGGACCCGCGACGGGATACGACGATCCTCGACCGGCGTTACGACGAGACCGACGGACCGGTCGCGGGCCTCCGGAAATTCGACGATCCGCACGATCGTCAACATGCTGTCGCCCGCATACTCCGGTGCGAGCCGCCCGTCGACGATGTTCGCGCCGGCCAGCATGAACAACGCGAAACCGGCGGCAACCAGCGCCGCGGGCCGGGCGGTTCGCCGGCGCAGCGCGAAGACCGATGCAACCAACAGGATGCAGGCGAAGTCGGAACGTAGCAATGCCGTGCTATGCTGCGCCGCCAGACCGCCCGCCAGCACCAGCAGGGAAGTTCTGACCATCCGTTGCTGCGCGCCGCCAGCAACGCCATGGAAGCCGGATCAGCAGGAAATGCCCAGACGCGTTTTCAAGAAGTTCGCATTCAAACGCCAGGAATTCGCCGCGCAGTGGTTCATGGCGCCCTTCCGGCACATGCTGCAAGACCCCCGCCTCTGGGGAGTGCGCAGGCGCTGGGTCGTCCCGGCGTTCTCGGTCGGGCTGTTCATCGCGTTCATGCCGTTCCCGGGCCACACGCTGATGGGGGCGCTCGCGGCGCTCGGGCTGCGCGTCAATATCCCCATCGCCGCGGTGTCGACCTGGGTCAGCAATCCGGCGACGATGTTCGTCATGTACCCCGCCGCCTACCGGGTCGGCCGTGCGGTACTGGGCACGCCGCCGCGCACCGTGGATTTCCATATTTCCTGGGAATGGGTGACGAACACGTTCGTCAACATCTGGCAGCCGATGCTGCTCGGCAGCCTGTTGCTCGGGGCGGGGGCAGCGCTCGTCGGTTACGCCGTTCTCGACGTCCTCTGGCGTCTCTCGCTGGCGAACTACAAGGCCCGCAAGCGCGGCCGTCGAACCGGCGGCTAGAAGCGGTCTCCAGGCCCGAGCACGCCTTCCTCGAGGACGAGCACCCGGTCCATACGTGCGGCGATCGAGCGATCGTGCGTGACGACGATCAGGCCGGTCCGCATTTCGCGATTGAGCTCCAGCATCAGTCCGAGGACGTGCTCGCCGTTGCCGGCATCGAGATTGCCGGTCGGCTCGTCGGCCAGGACCAGCTGCGGGCGCGCCAGCAAGGCACGCGCCACGGCGGCGCGCTGGCGTTCGCCGCCGGACAGCTCGCCCGGCTTGTGCGCGAGGCGTTCGCCCAGCCCGACGCGGCCGAGCAGCTCGCGCGCCCTCTCCAGCGCCTCGGGCTTCGGCATGCGGCGAATCAGGAGCGGCATCGCGACGTTCTCCTCGGCCGTAAACTCCGGCAGCAGGTGATGGAACTGGTAGACGAAACCGATGTAGCGATTTCGCAGCGCACCCCGGGCCGCTTCGCTCGTCCCGTGCATCGGCTCGCCGTGGACGTACACCTCGCCGCCGGTGGGCTCGTCCAGGCCGCCCATGATCTGCAACAGGGTCGTCTTTCCCGAACCCGATGCCCCGACGATGGCGAGGCGCTCCGCAGGCTGCACGGCCAGGTCGACACCGCGCAGGACGCGCAGCGTGGAGCGGCCCTCGCGGAACTCGCGCACGACCTCGCGGCACTCGAGGACGGCTTCAGTCATATCGCAGGGCCTCCGCCGGGGCGGTGCGTGCCGCGACCCAGGCCGGATAGATCGTGGAAATCAATGCGAGCGCCAGAGCGATCAGCGCGATCCGCGCGACGTCGCCGATCTTCGGCTCGGACGGCAGGTCGCTGATGAAATAGACCTCCGCCGCGAGGAATTTGATCCCCAGGACCGACTCGAAGAAACCGACGATCGATTCGAGATTGAGTGCGATGAGGACGCCTGCGACGACTCCCGCCAGCGTGCCGGCGACTCCGATGATGCTGCCCTGTGTAACGAAGATCCGCAGGATACTCGACGGCTTCGCACCGACCGTGCGCAGTATCGCGATGTCCGCCTGTTTGTCCTTGACGACCATGACGAGGGTCGAGACGATGTTGAATGCCGCGACGGCGACGACCATCATCAGGATGACGAACAGGATCGACTTCGTAATCCGGATGGACCGGAAGAAATTCACGTGGACCCGGGTCCAGTCGCTGACGAGAACGAGTTCGCCGTGCTCGCGCGCCACGTCGCGGACGATCTCGGGCGCCGCGTAGATATCGTTCACCGAGAGGCGCAGCCCGGTCACCGAGTCCCGCTTGCGGTAGAGCCGTTGCGCGTCCGCGATATTGACGAATGCGAGCCTGCGGTCGAACTCGTACATACCGACGCGGTAGATCCCGCTGACCGTGAATCGCTTCATCCGGGGTATGACGCCCGCAGGCGTCGCCACCCCTTCCGCGAGCGTCACCGTGACCTTGTCGCCGACGCCGACGTCGAGCGCCTCCGCGAGTTCGACGCCGAGCACGATGTTGAAACGGCCGGATGCGAGTTCGTCGAGCCGTCCGGATTGCATGACCTCGCCGATCCCCGATACCGAGCGTTCGAGTTCCGGCTCGATGCCGCGCAGCTCCGCGCCGCTGATCTCCCTGCCCGATACGAGCAGGGCCCGGCCGTCGACGTACGGCGCCGCCGCGCGGACCCCCGGATTGCGCAAGGCCGTTTCGCGCAGCGCATCCGCCGTCTTCAGCTCGCCGTCGACGTCCTCGATACCGGCATGGGCCGTCATCGCCAGCAGGCGGTCCTTGAGCTCGCGCTCGAACCCGTTCACGACCGACATGACGACGATCAGCACCAGCACCGCGATCGCGATGCCGAGCATCGAGATCGCCGATATCAGCGATACGAAGCCGTTGCGGCTGCGCGAGCGGACGTAGCGGTTGCCGATCCAGGTTTCGAATCGCCCTGCCACTACTCGTACCTCAACGCCTCTGCCGGATTCACGAGCGATGCGCGGCGCGCCGGATACAGGGTCGCGAGCGAGGTCAGGACGAACGCGGCCACGGCGATCGCGGCGACATCGCGGAATTCCAGCTCGGAGGGGATGCGCGTCACGTAGTAGACGTCGCCCGGCATGATCTGAAAACCGAACAACTGTTCGAGGAACGGTGCGATGACCGGCACGAAGATCGCGAGCACGATACCGAGAATCACGCCGATGAATACGCCTGCCCAGCCGATCATCGCGCCCTGGACGAAGAACACCCTGACGACGCCGTCGGGTCCCATACCGAGCGTGCGCAACACCGCGATGTCGGTCGTCTTGTCCGTAACGACCATGACGAGACTCGCAACGATATTGAAAGCGGCGACCCCGATGATCAGCGACAGTATCAGCGACATCATCATCTTCTCGATCCGGATGGCCCGGAAGTAACTGCCGTTCTCGATCGTCCAGTCGCTGACGCCGACCGCGCCGCCGAGACGGCTGCGCAACGAGGCCGCAATCGCCGGCGCCGCCATGACGTCGTCGGCGCGGAACCGGACCGCGGACACGGCATCGCCGATGCCGAGCGTTGCGGCGGCATCGTCCGCGTGAACGAGCGCCAGTACGCCGTCGTGATCGGCCAGCCCGGCCTCGAATACGCCGCGCAGCGCGTAACGCTCGAGCACGGGTTCCAGCGAGCCGTCCCCGGTCGGGCGCGGGATCAACAGCAGGACGCTGTCGCCGATGCGCACACCGATGTCGTATGCGAGCAATCGACCGAGAATGATGTTGCGCGCGCCGGATTCGATGACGTCCAGGCTGCCCTCGACCATGTTGATCAGGCCGCCCGACAGGCCCTGCTCGTAGGCGGGATCGATGCCGTGGACCATGACGCCGTGCAGCTCGCGGCCCGACTGGATCATCCCTTCCATCGATACGAGAGGCGCCGCCGCGGAGACGCCCGGCTCGTCCGCGACCTCGTCGACGAGGGTGGGCCATGCGAGCACGGGTCCGTCCGTCCCGCTGACCGTGCCGTGCGCCGACATGCTGAGCAGCCGGTTCCGCAATTCCCCTTCGAAACCGTTCATTACCGAGAGAATCACGATCAGCGCGGCCACGCCCAGTGCGATCCCGATCAGGGAAATCAGCGTAATGAAGGACACGAACCGGGTGCGCCGCTTGGCTCTGAGGTAACGAAAGCCGATGAAGAGTTCGACTGGATTCAGCATTGGGCCGCATTGTGACACAGTTCGCATGTCCCATCCCGCACGGCGGTGCTATAGTCGCAGGACGATCGACCGGAGAAAGAACATGGCCGGATTGCGCAGGATTTCGCTGCTCGCGTGGCTGTTGACGGCATGGGGCGTGGCGGGCGCCGATACGCTCGATATGCGGGGTACGTCGGCCATGGCGGACGACGGCCGCCCGACGCGCGGCATGTCGCAGGCGAAAGTCGAGTCGAAGTACGGTGCGCCGGCATCGGTCAGGGCGCCGGTCGGCGATCCGCCGATCACGCGCTGGGAATACCCCGACATGGTCGTCTACTTCGAATACGACAAGGTGATCCACGCGGTTCGCAAACGCTGACGAACATCGGGGACGGGGCATGCCCCGTCCACCGGAATATCGAGGGGGACGGAGCCCTGCTCCGTCCCCTTTCTCGTTGCTGTCTCCCTCCCCTGCTCCGGCAGCGGCTGTGCAATAATCGCGGCCCGATTCTCCGAAGGCCGCACTTTGACCACGCCCCTGATCCTGCCACGCAGCCTCTCGCTCCCCGGTCCGGGCCGCCGTACGAGCTGGGGTCGGCTCGTCGGGGCCGGCCAGGCGCTCGCGACCGCCGAACTCGCCCGGCAATCGGGACGGCCGGTCGTCCTGCTCGCCGAAGACCCGCGCCTCGCCGATCGGCTCGAGGCGGAGATTCGGTTCTTCGCCGACGGCGACTTCGCGGTCGAGCATTTCGTCGAATGGGAGACGCTGCCCTGGGACGGCTTTTCGCCGCACCAGGACATCGTCTCGCAGCGCCTGCACGTCCTCTCGGCCTTGCCTTCGATGCAGCGCGGCGTCGTTATCGCGGCGTCGACCGTGTTGCACCAGCGTTTGCCGCCGGTCGACTACGTCTCCGCCCGTTCGCTGTCGCTGCGACAGGGACAGTCGTTGCCGCGCGATGCGTTTTCCGAATCGCTTGCCGAAGCCGGGTATTTGCGTGTCCCGCAGGTAACGGAACACGGAGAGTTCGCCGTGCGCGGTTCGCTGATCGACGTGTTCCCGATGGGTACCGACGCTCCCGTGCGCATCGACTTCTTCGACGACGACATCGAATCGCTGCGCCGTTTCTCCGTGGAGAGCCAGATTTCGGCCGAACGACTCGACACCGTCAGTGTCCTGCCGGCCCGCGAGGTACCGCTCGATGCGGATGCGATTCGGGGATTCCGCGGCCGCTACCGCGAACGCTTCGAAGGGCAGCCCGGCCAATCGCGCGTCTACCGCGAGGTGTCCGACGGCATCGCCCATGGCGGCATCGAGTACTACCTGCCGCTGTTCTTCGACACGACGGCGTCGTTCGCAGACTACCTGCCGCGTGACGCCGTCGTCGTCGCGCCGGCATCGCTCGAGTCGTTGCTCGAGCGGTTCTGGGCCGAGGCCCGTGAGCGATACGAGCTCTGCAGCCTGGACCGCGAGCGGCCGATCCTCGGCGTAAGCGAGACCTTCTGGTCGCCCGAGTCGGCGGAGGAACGCGTCGCCGCGTTCCCGACCGTCCGGTACTCGAATCAGTCGGTCGCGGGCCGATCGCTGAATTTCGATACGCGCCTGCCGCCTGCCATGAAGATCGAGGCCCGGTACGAGGACCCCGCGGCGCCGCTGATGCAATTTCTCGGGACCTTCGACGGACGCGTGCTCTTCTCGACCGACTCGCCCGGCCGCCGCGAGCAACTGATCGACCTGTTGTCGGGACGCGGCCTGGACCTCGCCCGCATCGACTCCTGGCAGGCCTTCCACGACGACCCGCAGCGTATCGGCGTTGCCGTCGCACCCGTCGAGAACGGCGTCCTGTTGCCCTCCTCGCAAATCGGCATCATCAGCGAGCGGCAGCTCTTCGGCGAACGCACGGCGACGCGACGGCGCAGGCGCCGCGGCGAGCGCGACCCCGAGACGATCATCCGGCAACTCGACGATC
>JAKSCZ010000038.1 GCA_022360335.1 Pseudomonadota bacterium | reverse complement strand
GCGGGCGGGCGTGTGCCTGCACCTGACCTCCCTGCCCGGCCCCTACGGCATCGGCGAAATCGGGGCCGCCGCGCGCGCCTTCATAGACCGCATGGTCGACATGGGGCTCTCGGTCTGGCAGTTCCTGCCGCTCGGCCCGACGGCCTACGGCGATTCGCCCTACCAGCCGCTGTCGACCTTCGCCGGCAACGAGATGCTCGTCGACGTCGGCGACCTGATCGAACTCGGCCTGCTGACCGGGGACGAGGTGTCCGGATTGGCGGCGTTGCCGGAGGAGTTCGTCGACTACGGCGCGTTGATCCCGGCCAAGAACCGGCTGCTGCAGCTGGCCGCCGGCCGTTTCGAGGAGACCGTCGACGGCGAGGTACTCGACGACTTCAACGGCTTCCTGGCCCGCAACGACGACGAGTGGCTGCACGACTACGCGCTGTTTCGCATCCTCAAGACGCACCACGGCGAGCGCCCGTGGCCCGAATGGCGGCCCGAGTACGTGCACCGCGACGCCGATGCGCTTGCCGGGCTCGAGGTCGGGGCCGCGGACCGCATCCGCTCGACGAAGATCGTCCAGTACCTGTTCTTCCGGCAGTGGTTCCGGCTGCGCGACTATGCACACGACAGAGGCGTCACGCTGTTCGGCGACATGCCGATCTGCATCGCGCTCGACAGCGCGGACGCCTGGGCCAAGCGCGACATCCTGCGCATCGACGACGACGGCCGGCCCGACAGCGTCGCGGGCGTGCCGCCCGATTACTTCAGCGAGGACGGGCAGCTCTGGGGCAACCCCCTGTACGACTGGGAAAAGCACGAGGCCGACGGCTATCGGTGGTGGGTCGATCGGCTGCGCGCGACCGCCGAACTGACCGATCTCGTGCGCATCGACCATTTCCGCGGTTTCGAATCCTACTGGTCGGTCCCCGTCGACGCCGAGACGGCGCGCAGCGGCGCGTGGGAACCCGGCCCCGGCGATGCGATCTTCGATGCGATGCGCGATGCCCTCGGCAGCCTGCCGATCGTCGCCGAAGATCTCGGCGTCATTACGCCCGAGGTCGAGGGGCTGCGCGACCGGCACCGGATTCCCGGCATGCACGTCCTGCAGTTCGACGTCTGCGATCCGGACTTCGAGCTGTCGGCTATCGCCGAGAACAGCGTCTGTTACACGGGCACGCACGACAACGACACGACGATCGGATGGTTCCACGGCAGCCCCGGCGACATCCGAAGCGCCGACGAGATCGAGTTGGCAAGGGAGGCCGCGCTGCAACTGACGGGCGGTTCGGCCGAATCCGTGCACACCGATCTCATCAAAGTTGCTTTCTCAAGCAATGCGCGACTGGCGATCGCGCCGATGCAGGACTTCCTGGGGCTCGGCTCCGAGGCCCGTATCAACGTACCGGGCACCTCGAGCGGAAACTGGCGCTGGCGCTACATTGACGCAGAATTGACACGGGATGTCTGCGACAATATAGCCTCTATGGTTAGCGCCTCCGGACGGGCACCGGCCGATTGAGCGGCGCGCCCCGGGTCGGGGGCGCGCCGCTGATCGAGTCCCCGGGGAACGTCCGCAATGAACGAGATCGAACTGCACGACGACGCGCGCTTTGTCAGCCGCTTCACGCGCGACACGCTGGCCCTGATCCTGGCCGGCGGCCAGGGATCGCGGCTGCACGAACTGACGAACTGGCGCGCCAAGCCTGCGCTCTATTTCGGCGGCAAGTTCCGCATCATCGACTTCCCGCTGTCGAACTGCATCAACTCCGGCATCCGCCGCATCGGCGTATTGACGCAGTACAAGGCGCACTCGCTGATCCGGCACCTGCTCGCAGGCTGGTCGTGGTTCCACGGCGACCGCGAGTTCGTCGATATCCTGCCCGCCTCGCAGCGCGTGGGCGGCGAATGGTATCGCGGCACCGCCGACGCCGTCTACCAGAACCTCGACATCATCCGCACCCACCAACCGCAGTTCGTGCTGATCCTCGCGGGCGACCACATCTACAAGATGGACTACGGGCCGTTCCTCGCATTCCACAGCGAGCGGCAGGCCGACATGACGATCTGCTGTATGGAGTTGCCCATCGAGGAAGCCGCCGGGCAGCTCGGCGTGATGACCGTCGACGAGACCGGCCGCATCATCGGCTTCGACGAGAAGCCCGAGAAGCCCAACCCGGTCCCCGGCAAGCCGGGCTTCTGCCTGGCCTCGATGGGGAACTACATCTTCAACACCGAGTTCCTCTACGAGCAGGTCATCCGCGACGCGGATTCGCCGGACACCCAGCACGATTTCGGCAAGAACGTCATCCCCGGCCTGATCGAGCAGTACCGCGCGTACGCCTATCCTTTCCGTGACAAGGAAACGGGACAGCAGGCCTACTGGCGCGACGTCGGCACGCTGGACGCGTTCTGGGAGGCGAACATGGAACTCGTGTCGCTCTCGCCCGAGTTCAACCTGTACGACAAGGTCTGGCCCATCTGGACCAACCAGATACAGGTGCCGCCGGCCAAGTTCGTCTTCGACCAGGACAATCGCCGCGGCATGGCGGTCCAGTCCATGGTGTCCGGCGGCTGCGTGATCTCGGGCTCGCTCGTGCGGCACTCGTTGCTGTTCTCGAACTGTTACGTGCATTCGTACAGCGGGATCACCGACAGCGTCATCCTGCCGGACGTCGACGTGGGCGAGCATTCCCGCCTTCACCGTGCGATCATCGACCGCGGCTGCCGCATCCCGGAAGGCACCGTCATCGGCGTCGACCACGACGACGACCGGGAGCGCGGTTTCCGCGTCACCGAAAAAGGCGTTACGCTCGTCACGCCGGACATGCTGGGGCAGCACCTGCACTTCACGCGATAGGCCCGGAACCATCGATACGCGCTCCGTTCTCTTCCTCGCATCCGAAAACGGCGCCCTGCCGGGCGGCAAGGTGGGCGGCGTCGGCGACGTCGTGCGCGATCTTCCCGTGGCGCTCGCAGAGACGGGCTGGAGCACGACGGTGGCGACGCCCTCGTACGGCTCGTTCCACAAGCTGGACGGCGCCGAGCGCGTGGCATCGTTCGATGCGCGGTTCCGCGGCGAACGGCGGAGCATCGACGCATGGGTCGTTCCGGGCGCCAACGACGGCGTTTGCAACCTCGTGTTCGATCACCCGGACTTCGCGGCGCAGGGCGCCGGCGTCATCTACTACGGCGACGGGCCCGACAGACCGTTCGCCTCGGACGCCGGCAAGTTCGCGCTGTTCTGCGCAGCAGCCGCAGCCTGGGTCGAGCAGACGGTCCGCAAACCGGACGTCGTGCACCTGCACGACTGGCACGCCGCCCTGTACCTGCCGCTGATCCGCTTCGACGAGCGTTTTGCGGCGGCGCGCAGGATTCCGACCGTCTTCACGATTCACAACCTGTCGTACCAGGGCACCCGGCCGTTACGGGGCGACGAATCCTCTTTCGAGTCCTGGTTTCCCGGCCTGCAGGCGGACCCGCTCGCGATCGCCGATCCCGACTACGACAACTGCATCAATCCGATGGCGTCGGCGATTCGACTGGCCGACCGCGTCAGCACGGTGTCGGCGACGTATGCCGACGAGATCTGCAGGGCCAGCGATCCGGCGGCGGGCTTCATCGGCGGCGAAGGCCTCGAGACGCTGCTCGCCGGCGTTCGGGACGAGGGCCGGCTGTACGGTATCCTGAACGGCTGCGAGTACGACGCGCCCAGGACGCGCCGGCCGGGCTGGATGCGCGTTCTCGGCATGGCCGAGGCCCAATTGCACGACTGGCAGCGCCGGGACCCGTCGAACGAGGCGCACACGCTCGCATTGCAGCGCATCGCGAGTTTCCCCAGGCGGCGTCCCGTTCACGTGTTGACGAGCATCGGCCGCCTCGTCGCACAAAAAGCGACGCTGCTGCTCCACGAGACGGAAACGGACGAATCGCCATTGCAGCGCCTGTCCCAGACGCTCGGCCGACAGGCCGCAACGATCGTCCTCGGCAGCGGTGAGCCGCGCTTTGAGGAACAACTGCTCGAAATCGCGCAGGATTGTCCGAACGTGCTGTTTCTGAACGGCTATTCGGAACTGCTCGCGGAACCCCTGTACGCTGCCGGCGACCTCTTCCTGATGCCGTCGAGCTTCGAGCCCTGCGGCATCAGTCAGATGCTTGCGATGCGCAACGGGCAGCCTTGTGTCGTGCATGGCGTCGGAGGCCTGCGCGACACCGTCGAGCACGGCGCTACCGGGTTCGTGTTCGGCGGCGCAAGTCGGGACGAGCAGGCCGATGCATTCGTTTCGACGACGCTCGCTGCGCTCGAGCGCCGTGCCGAAGATCCCGTCGCGTGGAAGGCCCTTCGTCGACGGGCCGGCGCGCAACGCTTCAGCTGGGCGTTGTCCGCCGGCCGCACAGCACGAGAATTGTACGGAATGCCCAATGACTGATGCATACTCCCTGCGGGCGCTGGCCGAGGGCCGGCACCATGATCCGTTCTCACTGCTCGGCGTCCACCGCGAGAGGGGACGACGTGTCGTACGTACGCTGCAACCCGGTGCAGCCTCGGTCGAGGTCGTCGATTCCGGCGGCAAGGTGCGCGGCAAACTCGACCCGTCGGATTACGAAGGCCTGTTCCAGGGCCCGATGCCGGCGCGCCTGCGGAACTACCGCCTGCGCATCACGTGGGACGACGGTGCCGTGCAGGACACGGAAGACCCGTATCGATTCCCGTCGACGCTCGGCGAGATCGACCGGTACCTGCTCGGTGAAGGCTCGGACAAGTACGTGTATCGCAAACTCGGCGCGCACGAACGGACCTTGCTCGGCGTCTCCGGTACCCGTTTCGCCGTGTGGGCGCCGAACGCGTCGCGTGTCAGCGTCGTCGGCGATTTCAACAGCTGGGACGGGCGCCGGCACGTCATGCGCCTGCACCCCGCCAACGGTATCTGGGAGATCTTCGTCCCCGGTATCGGCAACGGCGCGTTGTACAAGTACGAGATCGCGAACGCCAGCGGCAAGCTGCTGCCGCTCAAGGGGGACCCCTACGGGTCGTTCCACGAGCCGCCGCCCGGGAACTCCTCGATCGTGTTCGACTCGCGTCACGTCTGGCGTGACGACGAGTGGATGGCAGCCCGCAAAGCCGGGCCGCAACTCGATGCGCCGACGAGCATTTACGAAGTGCACCTCGGCTCATGGCGCCGCAAGGACGACGGCGCTTACCTGACGTACCGGGATCTCGCACACGAACTCGTGCCCTACGTCGTCGATCTCGGTTTCACGCACATCGAGCTGCTGCCCGTGACCGAGCACCCGTTCGACGGCTCCTGGGGCTACCAGCCGATCGGCATGTTCGCGCCGACCCAGCGTTTCGGCACGCCCGACGACTTCCGCTACTTCATCGATACCTGCCATCGGCACGGCATCGGCGTCATCGCGGACTGGGTCCCGGCGCACTTCCCGGGCGACGAGCACGGCCTGCAGCGCTTCGACGGCACGGCGCTCTACGAGCACGAGGACCCGCGCAAGGGCGCGCACGCCGACTGGGGTACGCTGATCTTCAACTACGGCCGCCGCGAGGTCATCAACTATCTTATAGGCAACGCCCTGTACTGGATCGAGGAGTATCACATCGATGCGCTGCGGGTGGACGCCGTCGCCTCGATGCTCTACCTCGACTATTCGCGCGAGGACGGCGAGTGGATTCCGAACGAATTCGGCGGCAACGAAAACCTCGAGGCCGTCGAATTCCTGAAGCGCCTGAACACCGAATTGCACGCCCACGGCGCGACCTCCTATGCCGAGGAGTCGACCGCGTGGCCCGGCGTGTCGCACCCCGTCGACGCAGGCGGCCTCGGTTTCACGTACAAGTGGAACATGGGCTGGATGAACGACACGTTGTCGTATATCTCGGAAGATCCGGTGCACCGCCGTTACCACCACGACAAGATGACCTTCGGCCTCGTGTACGCCTTCAACGAGAACTTCGTCCTGCCGTTGTCGCACGACGAGGTCGTGCACGGCAAACGCTCGATCATCGGGCGTATGCCGGGCGATCGCTGGCAGCAGTTCGCCAACCTGCGCGCGTACTACGGCTTCATGTACGGGCATCCGGGCAAGAAGCTCCTGTTCATGGGCAACGAGATCGGGCAGTGGAGCGAGTGGAACCACGACCAGTCGCTGGACTGGCATGTGCTGCCGGGCGCGGAGCACACCGGGGTGCAGGACCTGCTGCGCGACCTGAATCGCATCTACCGCGAGACCCCGGCCCTGCACGAAGCCGATTTCTCGGGCGCCGGCTTCGAGTGGATCGACTGGGGCGACCGCGAGAACAGCGTGCTGAGCTGGTTGCGCCGGGACCGGCGAGGCGGCTTCGTCGTCTGCGTAAGCAACCTGACGCCCGTCGTCCGCGAGAACTACCGTCTCGGTGTCCCCGAAGAAGGGGTCTACCGCGTTATGTTGAATACCGACGATAAAAAATATTGCGGCAGCGGCACTGGCCCCCGGTCCGTCGAATCGGGTAAAACAGGGCACCACGGCCGGCCGTCCTCGGTCGAACTGACCTTACCGGCGCTGGCGACGATGATTCTCCAAAAGAACCGGAGTTGAGCTGATGTCCGCAAAACCCGAAAACTCGACCGGCGATCGCGAGTTGCTGCAAACATCGGAACTGCCGATGACGGCGGACGCGATTCTCAGCGACTTCACGCACTATTTCGGTCGCCTGCTCGGCCGGCGCACGATCCAGAACGACTCGCCGTTCCTCTACCAGGCCGTGGTCTACGCGGCCCGGGACCGGCTCATGGAACGCTGGAACAAGACGCGCAATGCGGCCCAGGCAAACGACGTACGGCGCTGCGCCTACCTGTCGCTCGAGTTCCTCATGGGCCGCCTGTTACGCAACGCCCTGATCAACCTCGGGATCGACGACGAGACGACCGAAGCGCTCGACCGTCTCGGTCTCGACCTCGAAAAAGTCTGCGAACGCGAGCGGGACACCGGTCTCGGCAACGGCGGTCTCGGTCGCCTCGCGGCCTGCTTCCTCGACAGCTGTGCAACGCTGAGACTGCCCGTCACCGGCTACGGCATACGCTACCGGTACGGCATGTTCCACCAGCGCATCGAGAACGGCTACCAGGTCGAGAAAGCCGACTCCTGGCTGCGCGAGGGCTTTCCGTGGGAGATCGAACGTATCGAATTCGCGCAGACGATCCATTTCGGCGGTCGCAGCGACGTGGCGATGGACGCGAACGGCAGGACGCGGCACGTATGGGTCGACACGCACGACGTGCTGGCGATTCCGTACGACATCCCGGTGCCCGGATTCGAGAACGATATCGTCAACACCCTGCGCCTGTGGTCGGCGGCGGCGCGCGAGGAGTTCGACCTCGAGGAATTCAACGCCGGCAGTTACGCCGACTCGGTGGCTTCGAAGAACGCGGCCGAGAACATCACGATGGTGCTGTACCCGAACGCGACGACCGAGAACGGCCAGGAACTGCGGCTGAGGCAACAGTACTTCCTGGCCTCGGCGAGCCTCCAGGACATGATCCGCAACTGGCGAAAACGCAAGGGCGACGACTTCGCCGAGTTCTCGGCGAAGAACTGCTTCCAGCTCAACGATACGCACCCGGCCGTCGCCGTCGCGGAACTCATGCGCCTGCTGATCGACGTGCACGGGCTCGGATGGGACGAGGCCTGGAACATCACGCGCAGCACGATGGCGTACACGAACCACACGCTGTTGCCCGAGGCGCTCGAATCCTGGCCTGTCGCCATGTTCCGCCGCCTGCTGCCCCGCCTGCTCGACATCATCTACGAGATCAACGCGCGTTTCATCGCGGAGATCGGCCAGCGCTGGCCGGGCGACAACGAGCGCATCCGCCGCATGTCGCTGATCCAGGAAGGTCCCGAGCCGATGATCCGCATGGCCTACCTCGCGATCGTCGGCAGTTACTCGATCAACGGCGTGGCGGAACTGCATTCGCGCCTGTTGCGCGAGGGCCTGTTCCGCGATTTCGCCGAGCTCTGGCCCGGGCGCTTCAACAACAAGACGAACGGCGTCACGCAGCGACGCTGGCTGGCGGCCTGCAACCCCGATCTCGCCGACCTGATCGGCGAGAAGATCGGCGATGGCTGGAAGGTCGAGCTGGACCAGCTGCGCGGCATCGCCCGATACGCGGACGACCCCGGATTCCAGTCGCGCTGGCGCGACGTCAAATCCGCCAACAAGCAGCGACTCGCCGACGATATCGAGCAACGAACCGGTCTCGGCGTGTCGACGGACATGATGTTCGACGTCCAGGTCAAGCGCATTCACGAGTACAAGCGGCAACTGCTCAACATGCTGCACGCGATTCATCTGTACGATCGTATCCGGCGCGGCGACGGCGGCGACCCGGTTCCACGGCTGATCGTCATCGGCGGCAAGGCGGCGCCGGGCTACGTGACGGCCAAGGCCATCATCAAGTGCATCAACAACGTCGCGCGCGTGATCAACGCGGACCCGGCGATGGAGGGTAAGCTGCGGCTCGTTTTCTATCCCGACTACAACGTATCGGCCATGGAGAAGATCTGCCCGGCGGCCGATCTCTCCGAGCAGATATCGACGGCCGGCAAGGAGGCCTCGGGCACGGGCAACATGAAGTTCATGATGAACGGTGCGATCACCATCGGCACGCTCGACGGCGCGAACGTCGAGATCCGGGAAGCGGTCGGGGACGAGAACTTCTTCCTGTTCGGCAACACGGTCGAAGAGATCGAGGCGCTGCGCGGCAACTACGACCCGCAGGCCGTCATCGATGCCGATCCGGATTTCAGGCGCGTCATGGACCTGCTGTCGAGCGGTCACTTCAACCACTTCGAACCCGGGATCTTCGACGCGATCATCCAGTCGGTCAGGGAACCGGCCGACCCGTGGATGACGGCGGCGGATTTCCGCAGCTTCGTCGATGCGCAGGAGCGCGCCGGTCAGACGTACCGGGATCAGGCTACCTGGACGCGCATGAGCATCCTCAACACGGCGCGCTCCGGGAGGTTCTCCACCGACCGCACCATGCGCGACTACAACGACGACATCTGGCACCTCGAGCCCATCCCCGAGGTATGAGCACGGCGGATCACGAGGCATCGCTCGGGCCCGTGCCCGGCGAACGCGGGACGCATTTCGCCGTCTTCTCGTC
Organism: Pseudomonadota bacterium; assembly: GCA_022360335.1. Classification (GTDB taxonomy): domain Bacteria; phylum Pseudomonadota; class Gammaproteobacteria; order Steroidobacterales; family Woeseiaceae; genus UBA1847. The sequence goes on along the minus strand of JAKSCZ010000038.1, from coordinate 2,076 downwards.
GATCGCGGAGCGCGTCGAGCTCTGCCTGTTCGACGCCGGCGGCCGTCCGGCGCTGCGCCGGGATCTCGAGCGCGGCGACGATGCCGTCTGGCACGGTTTCGTCGAGGGCTGCGCACCGGGCCGGCGCTACGGCTACCGCGTCCACGGCCCCTACGACCGGGACCGGGGCCTGCGCTGCAATCCGCACAAACTGCTGATCGATCCCTACGCGCGCCGCCTGAGCGGCGATTTTCGCTGGTCGGAAGCGGTTTTCGACGACAACGATCTCGACAGCGCGGCAGATACACCGCACGGCGTGGTCACGGCGCGCGGCGAGCCCGCGAACGAGGACCGGCGGCGGGTCTCCTGGGAAGAGACGATCTTCTACGAATGCAACCTGCGCGGCTTCACGATGCGGCACCCGGCGATCGACGAGGCGCTGCGCGGGACCTTCGCCGGTATGAGCAACGGCGCCGTCGTCGACTACATCAAGGCACTCGGCGTAACGTCGGTCGAACTGATGCCGGTCCAGGCATTCATCGACGAGCAGCACCTCGTCGACAAGGGGCTCAGGAATCTCTGGGGTTACAACACGCTATCGTTCTTCGCCCCGATGCCCCGGTATGCCAGCGGCCCGGCCGACGTCGAGCTGCGCGACATGGTGCGAACGCTGCACGATGCCGGACTCGAGGTCGTCCTCGACGTCGCGTTCAATCACACGGGCGAGGGCGGCCGGAACGGTCCGACCCTGTCGTTCCGGGGACTCGACAACCTGGCGTACTACCGTACCCTGCCGTACGAGCCCGGCGTCTATGTCAACGATACGGGCTGCGGCAATACGCTCAACGCCGACCACCCGCGTGCCCGGGAACTCGTCGTCGAGAGCCTCGCGTACTACGCCGAGATCATGGGCGTCGACGGTTTCCGCTTCGACCTGGCGACGATCCTCGGCCGACGCGCGCACGGTTATACCAAAGGACACCCCTTGCTGATGGACATCAGCAACGACCCGCGCCTCGCGGACGTCAAGCTCGTCGCCGAACCCTGGGATCCGGGCCCGGGCGGGTACCAGCTCGGCAACTTCCCGCCGCGCTGGGCGGAATGGAACGATCTGTACCGGGACGACGTGCGCCGGTTCTGGCGCGGCGACCACGGCAAGAGCGGCGTTCTCGCACGGCGCCTGCACGGCTCGGCGGACATCTTCGAGGCGAGCGGCCGCGGTCCCCGTGCCAGCGTCAATCTCGTCACGTCTCACGACGGATTCACGCTGAGCGACGCCGTCAGCTACGTCCATCGCCACAACGACGGCAACGGCGAAGGCAACCGCGACGGTCACGCACACAACTTCGGCTGCAACTACGGCGTCGAAGGCGAAACCGACGACGCCGACGTCGTTCGGCAGCGGCGGCGCCATCGCCTCAACCTGCTCGCGACGCTGATGTTCTCCCAGGGGACGCCGATGCTGCTCGCCGGCGACGAATTCGGCAATTCCCAGCGAGGCAACAACAACGCCTACGCGCAGGACAACGAGATCGGCTGGCTCGACTGGTCGTCGCTCGACGAGGATCCGGTATTCGCCGGTCTCGTACGCCGGGTCATTCACTTGCGTCACGCGATTCCGCTGCTGCGCCTGCCGCAATACGTGCACGGCTCGCTCGAACTCGACGGCGGTGTGGCGAGGATCGAATGGATCAATCAGCACGGCGCCGAGAAGCAGGCTGCGGAATGGGCCGACAGCCGTGCCTTCGCGAAGGTCATCGCGCTGACGCGCGCCGACGGCGGCGAATCGGCCGTCGCCATCCTCGTCAACGCGCACGACCATCCCGCTCACATGCGCCTGTCGCTGTCCGCCCCGCCACGGGACTGGGACGTGGCCTTTTGCAGCAGCACGGCGGACGTCGAGTTCGAGGACGGGCAAACGGTATTGATGCCCGATCGCTCGATCGCCCTGCTGATACAGGCGTAGGAGGGCCTTCAGGCCCGAACGAACGATACCAGCGTAGGAGGGCCTTCAGGCCCGAACGGATTCGCGGCTGAAGCCGCTCCTACGGCACGGGAGATAAGGTAACTGTCCCTTATCTCTGTAGGAGGGCCTTT
>JAKSCZ010000057.1 GCA_022360335.1 Pseudomonadota bacterium | reverse complement strand
GGCTCTGCCGCTCAGGGAAGCGCGCGAACAGTTCGAGCGCGCCTACCTGCAGCAGCAACTCGTGCTGTGCGGCGGCAAGGTGGGGCAGCTGGCCAAGCGCGTCGGTATGGAGCGTACCCACCTGTATCGCAAGCTCAGATCGCTCGGCGTCGATTTCAAATCCGTCGGCACCGGCGAATCGTAGCAGCGGCTGCGGTAGGAGGGGCCGTAGGAGGGCCTTTAGGCCCGAATGGCACGCGGTTGCGACCCTGTTCGGGCCTGAAGGCCCTCCCACAGGTCCGAACAAGGCCGCGACCGCTTTCGGGCCTGAAGGCCCTCCTACGGGCCCTCCTACCGCAGCCGCTGCTACGATTCGTCGGCGCCGACGGATTTGAAATCGACGCCGAGCGATCTGAGCTTGCGATAGAGGTGCGTACGTTCCATACCGACGCGCTTGGCCAGCTGCCCCACCTTGCCGCCGCACAGCACGAGTTGCTGCTGCAGGTAGGCGCGCTCGAACTGTTCGCGCGCTTCCCTGAGCGGCAGAGCCAGCAGATCCTGCTTGACGAGCGGTTCGTCCGCGGGGCTCGCCGCGTCGATCTCGGCCTCGACCTCCCCGAGCGAAATGTCCTCGCCGCTGCCGCCGAGCAGGAGGCGCCTGACCAGGTTCTTCAGCTCGCGCACGTTGTTCGGCCACGGATAGTTGCGCAGCCGGTTTTGCGCCGCGACGCTGAAGCGACGGAACGTCAGCCCTTCGGCGTCGACGAGCTTGTCGACATAGTAGGTGAGAAGCTCGGGAACGTCCTCCGCGTACTCTCTGAGCGGCGGCAGCCTGAGACTCAGCTCGGCGAGTCGCGAGACGAGATCGCGGCGCAGCTCGCCCGCTTCGATCTTCGCTTCGTAATCCGCAGCTACCGTCGCGACGATGCGCACGTCGACCTTGACGGGCGCGGTACCGCCGATGCGTGTGAAACGGCCGCTCTCGAGAATACCGAACAGGAGCTTCTGGCCCTTCGCATTGAGGTCCGCGAGCTCATCGATGACGAGCGTCCCGCCGGCCGCGCGTTCGAACGCACCCGCGACTACTTCGCCGCCGCGTTCGTTGCCGAGCAACTGCTCCTCGCAGTTTTCGTCGCTGATAGACGCGGCCGTCAACGTCGTCAGCGGCTCGCCTGCCCGCCGGCTCAGGCCGTGCAGGTAGCGGGCGAAAGCGCTCCGGCCCGTGCCCGGCTCGCCGCTCATGAGTACGGCGCCGTCGTGTCCCGCGTATTGCTGCACGCGTTCGCGCAGCCCCTGCATCAGCGCGCTGCGCCCGACCGGAGCGAGCAGCGACGGCAACAGCTTGCGGGCAGCGCGGGCCTGATTACCGGCGGAATCGAGCGCCGCCTCGACCGTCCGCAGAAGCTTGGCCAGAGACAGCGGCTTCTCGACGAAATCGAAGGCGCCGAGACGCGTGGCCTCGACCGCCGTGTCGACCGTGCCGTGACCGGACATGATCACGACCGGGCAGGTCAGCTCGCCGCTGTCGGACCACTCCCGGAGGAGGGTGATGCCGTCGGTATCGGGCATCCATATGTCGAGCAGGATCAGGTCGAATCGGCTGCTCGCCCGGGCGGCCCGCGCTTCGCTCGCGTTCGCGGCGCCGGTGACGCCGTAGCTCTCGTCCGTCAGGATGTCCTGTATCAGCGCGCGAATATCGGCTTCGTCGTCGACAACCAGTACATGCGGATTGCTCACGCTCGTTCCCTCCTCTGCTCGGCGCGTCCCGGCGCCTTGGCTATCGCCAGCTCGCGCGCTGCCTCATCGAGCGGCAGCCGGATGCTGATCGTCGCTCCCCCGTCTTCGCGATTCCTGGCCCGGATCGAGCCGACGTGTTCCTCGACCAGCTTCTTGACGATCGCGAGACCGAGACCGGTCCCCCTGGGTTTGGTCGTAACGTACGGATCGAATATCTGGCTGACCGTCCCGCCCTGAAAGCCCGGCCCGTTGTCTTCGACCCTGATCCGGGCCATGTCGACGCCGTCGATCTCGGCAGCGCTGACGTGCACGTCCACCTGTCCGTCGGGCGTGTTCTCGATCGCCTCGACGGCATTGCGGATCAGGTTGTGCAGTATTTGCCGGATGCGGCCCATGTCCGCCTCGATCGTCGGCAGGGTCGGGTCCGACGTCAGTACGATGCGTAAGTCGCTGCGCTGGGCCCGGTACAGGTCCACGACTTCGTGCACGAGCCTGTCGAGGTCGAATCGGCTCAGGTCCATGTCCGGCGCCCGGGCATAGTCGCTGAACGCATTCACCATCTCCTTCATGGCCTCGACCTGCTGCACGATCGTGTGCGTCGCCCGGTCGAGCACCTGCGCCTCGTCTTCCGGCATCTTGTGCAGGTACTTGTGGCGCATGCGTTCCGCAGACAGTTGTATCGGCGTCAGGGGATTCTTGATCTCGTGCGCGAGCCGCCGCGCGACTTCGCCCCAGGCTGCGTCCCGTTGCGCCTGCAGCAAGGCCGTGATGTCGTCGAATACGACGACGTAGCCGGCCTCGTGGTCTTCGTCGCCGGGCAGCGTCGTACACGCACAGGTCAGAACGCGACGCCCGACTTCCCCGCGCAGGACGATCTGCTCGCGCCACTCGGTCTCGCCGGCGTCGAGATGCATGCGCGCGACGTCGACGAATTGTTCGAGCAACGGCTGCCCCTTCGCGACTTCGACGAGCGGCTTGCCGCGCTTGCGTTCGAGATCGACGCCGAGAATCGCGCCGGCGGCCCGATTGACGTTGCGGATCGTCAGATCCTTCTCGAAGGCGAGCACGCCGGTGGACAGGCGCGCGAGAATGACCTCGAGGTTGGTGCGCTCGGCTTCGACGAGCGCCTGGTTCAGGGACGCCTCGCGGCGCGCCGACGCCAGGCGCTGGGTCATGTCGTTGAACGAGCTGATCAGAAAGCCGATCTCGTCGCGCGTCGGCGCCGGCAGGCGTGTGTCGAAGTCGCCCATCGCAACGGCCCGTGTGCCGGCGACCAGATCCTGGATCGGCGCAACGAGCCGGCGTGACAGGATAAACGCGCCGTAAATGGCCGCCAGCAGGCTCAGCAGCAGGACGAACGCGAGCGTCAGGCTCAGCAGCGCCTTGAGGTCCTCGCGGAAGTACACGAGCTGCTGGTACTCCTGGTAGGAGCGCTCGACGCTGTTGACCATCTCGGCCAGGCGATCGGCGACCGGGAAGTACGCCTGCACGACGCGCGCCTGTTGTACGCGGCCTGCACGGTGTGTGAACACGATGGCCGTGCGTACGGCGACGTCGCCGTTGGACAGCGACTCGAGGCTGACGAACGGCCGCCCCTGCTGCATCTGCAGCACGGCCTCCTCGGTGAGCGGTTTCGGCAGGCTCGCCGTTGCGCTGTCGGTACTCGTCGCGAGCACCGTATTGTTGTTCCCGTACAGCGTCATCTCGCTCGCCCCGCTCTCGCGCCGCAGCATGCTGAGTTCGAAGACCGTCTGGCGATCGTTGACGCGCGCAAGGCGCTGCGCCACGGTCTCGGTCGAACGCAGGTTGCGCCGCTTCTGTATCTCGAG
>JAKSCZ010000425.1 GCA_022360335.1 Pseudomonadota bacterium | reverse complement strand
GCGATTCGGACGTCAGGCTGTATTTTCCCGGACAATGGACGTACCTGGACGAGAACGGGGAATCGCACCGCCTGGACGTCTCGATCCGCATCCGCGGGAACTTCCGTAAGGAATACTGCGAGTTGCCGCCGATTCGTCTCAATTTCAGGAAGTCGCAGGTGAGGGGAACGCTGTTCGAAGGGCAGGACAAGCTCAAACTGGTTTCGCCCTGCCAGCACGGCATCGAGTCGCAGCAGAAACTGCTGCTCGAGTACATGGCCTACCGGATTTTCGAGATTCTGACCGACTACAGCTTCGGTACGCGTCTCGTCAGGCTCAGTTACGTCGACACTGACGACCGCCTGAAGACGTGGACCGACCTCGCGTTCGTCATCGAAGACGAGCGCGAGGTTGGCAAGCGCCTGGGCCTGGACGCGGTTCGAGCCGCCGAAAACCGGTTCGACGAGCTGGACCAGTCGAAGACGGCCCTCGTGGAATTGTTTCAGCTATTGATTTCGAATCACGACTACTCGGTATTGCAGGGTCCGTCGGGCGTCTATTGCTGCCACAATGCGGTGATGTACGTGCGGGAAGAGGCCGCCGACAAGCGCATACCGATCCCCTTCGACTTCGATATGTCGGGACTCGTCAACGCCAAATACGCGGCACCGCCGAGCCACCTGCCGATCCGGCTGGTCAGGACCCGGTTCTACCGGGGCTTGTGTCAGCCGCCCGGCGTCATGGACGAGGCCGTCGCTCGCATGCTGTCGAAAAAGGAAGAGATCCTTGCCCTGTTCGAGCACCCCGAGCTGAGTCGCCTGTCCCGCAATCGCAACCTGTCGTACGTGAAGAGGTTCTTCGCAATTCTCGAGGACGAGAACGCATTCCGGGAGCAAGTGCTCGACCGTTGTCGCGGCGCGAGTCTGCTCGAGGAGATGATGGCCGAAGAATACGGAGATAAGGGACAGTTACCTTAATTAGGAGATTCGGGACAGTTACCTTATCTCCCCTTGTTCAAGCCGTCGACATGGCACGTCGCAGAGATAAGGTAACTGTCCCGAATCTCCTAATTAAGGTAACTGTCCCTTATCTCGGTGTGCTAGAGACTCGACATAGGACCGCCCGGATCGGACATGGCCTGCTGTTCCCGCGCTTTCGCCGCCTTCCTGTTCTTTCGCTCTCGCTTGCGCCGCACGACATGCTGCGACTCGAGCCCGTCGCCGAATGCGCACACCGCGATCGACGCGTAGTTGAAGAACACGGTCAGGACGACGGCGATTTCGAGAGACTTCACGCCGGCGGCGATGCCGACTCCGATCGACGCCAGGATGAAAAGGGTATCGAAGGTGTCGCTCAGCGCCCGGCGAAAGCGCACGCCCGCGACGATACCGGCGAGACTGAATGCGAGAGCGAGGCTGTGCTGGACGACGGTGACGATACCGGCGACGACGGCCGGCAGTACGAGTGTCGTCGTATCGATGGAGTGGTCGTAGACGCTGTCCGTATGAATGGCCTTGTATACCCACGATACGGGCAGCATCAGCAGCAACGTGGCCGACATCGCGTAGATCAGCGCCAGCGCCTCGTGCATCCAGGCGGGTCCGCGCGCGAGCCTCGCGCGCGTGTTTTCGGTGACGATGTCCTCGATTTCCTCGTCGTCTGCGCTCAGTAGCGCCTCTTCGAGATCGTAAATGTTCGAGGAGCCGAAATCGGCAATCTCGCCGACGCCGCCGAGCGGGAGCTGGTCGGCGAACCCCGGAATCGTATGGACTGCGACCGCCACGGCGCCGCCCAGCACGATGTAATACACCGACACCTTGAACAGCATCCAGAGGAGGATCCGGCGATGCCTGGTCAGGGTCTGGGCGTATGTCTCTTTTGCTTCCATGAGGTGCTTCCGCCGCTGTTACCTATGTCCTCGGAATGGACCGCCGGGTTGTGGCGCGCCCGGCAGGATTCGAACCTGCGACACCCAGATTAGGAATCTGGTGCTCTATCCTGCTGAGCTACGGGCGCGTGGCGCGTGATTTTATCAAACGCCGGTCACGCTGCAATTCACGTCCGTTTGCAGGTTGAGTGTAACAGTCCGGCCATACCTGTTGCCGGCCCTGCGGGTCATTCGTAATATTGGCCGCATATCCACTTTCGAGGTCGACCGATGGGCAGCGTAGCAGCGCTCGGCGTCATCCTGCTGATCGCCGCGGCGGCGTGGGTCGTCAGCGTCCGGAAACACGACGTCAGCTTCGTCGACAGCCTCTGGCCGCTGTTCTTCCTGGCTGCCGCGATTCTCTTTGCGGTCGATGCCGGAGCGGGTTCCGCCAGGTCGGCGATCGTGCTCGCACTCGTCGCACTGTGGGCGGTCAGACTGTCGGTTCACATCACGCTGCGTAACCGGGGCGAACCGGAGGACTACCGATACCGACAGATCCGGGCGAACAACGAACCGGGCTTCGCATTCAAGAGCCTCTTCATCGTATTCGGACTGCAGGGCGTGCTCGCCTGGATCGTCGCGGCGCCCCTCCTGCCGGCCATTGGGTCGTCCGCGCCCCTCGGTGTCGTGGACTACGCCGCGATCGTTCTCTGGACCGCCGGTTTCGCGTTCGAGTCCGTCGGGGACTACCAGCTCAGTCGTTTCCGCAAGGCGCCGGCGTCGAAAGG
>JAKSCZ010000060.1 GCA_022360335.1 Pseudomonadota bacterium | reverse complement strand
CCGGCGCATGGAGCCCCGGGCGCCGACCCCGGCCAAGCGCCTGGCGGCGATCCGCGGACTGACGGAGGCCGGCGTGCCCTGCGGCGTGCTGGCGGCGCCGATGATCCCGGCGCTCAACGACTGCGAGCTGGAGGCGATCCTGGACGCCGCGGCCCGGGCCGGCGCCAAGACCGCCGGCTACGTGCTTCTGCGCCTGCCCCTGGAGATCAAGGATCTCTTCGAGGAGTGGCTCACCGCCCACTTCCCGGAGCGCAAGAACCACGTGCTCAACCTGCTGCGCGAGACCCGGGGCGGCAAGCTCTACGACTCCACCTGGCGGGTGCGCCAGCGCGGCACCGGCGTTTACGCCCAGCTCCTGTCGCGGCGCTTCCGGCTGGCCTGCAAGCGCCTGGACCTGGCGCGCGAGCGCGACGAGCTGGACACCAGCCAGTTCGCCGCGCCGAAGGTCGAGGGGCGGCAGCTGTCGTTGTTCTAAGACCACGTTTAGGATGAGGCTACCGGGGATCCTCAAGCGCGCGGGCAGGCCGCCCTCGCGCGCGGCTGCGGGGTCAGGAAGACCTCCGCCAGGCAGGCCCCGACGATCAGCGCGGCGCCGGCCCACTCGAGGGCGGACATGCGCTCCTCGGGCAAGAACAGGCTGGCGGTGATCACGGCGGTCAAGACCTCCGACATCATCAAGAGACCGACCCGACCGGGAAAAAGGAACTTCTGGGCCCAGAACAGCACCACGACGGCCGGCAAGATGACGGCGATCGAGATCGAGGCGGCGCTCGGCAAGACCTGCGCCGCCAGGTCTAGGCTCGGCATCTCGACCAGCCCGACCAGATAGCCGAGCAGCAGAGCACCCGCGGCCGTGAAAGCGAACTGGAACAGGGTCATGCCGGGCAGGGGCACCCGGTCGTAGCGCTTGATCATCGCCGCGCCGAAGGCCCAGAACAGCCCGGAGAGCAAGGCGAAGAGATCGCCGATGTTGAGCGGCACCGAGCCGCCGCCCGAGACCAGGAGCATGAGCCCGGCGAGCCCGCCGCCGATCGCCGCCCAGCGCTGCCAGCTCGCCGTCTCGCCGAGCCAGAGCATGCCGATCAGGGTCGCCCAGACCGGCGTCAAGTAGAACAGCAGGGTCGCGCGGACCACGGAGGAGTAGACCAGGCCCGAGGCGTAGAGCGCCAGGCCGAAGCCGGTCAGCACGCCGATCGCCACCGCGTGGCCGAGCTGCCCGCGATGGTCCCGCCAGGACCATGCCACGACCGGCAGCAGCGCGAGCGCGGCCGGCAGGTTGAGCAGCGCCACGGCCCAAGCGCCATCGACGCCGAGATCCTCCAAATAGCGCAGCGGGATCCAGTAAAGCCCCCAGAGCGACGCCGAGACGAACACCGCGGCGGAGGCGAAGCCTTGGCTGGG
>JAKSCZ010000033.1 GCA_022360335.1 Pseudomonadota bacterium | reverse complement strand
AGATTCGCGGTGCCTATAACTTCCTGAGCCGGCTCTCGCCCAAAGAGGCTGCGCGCGGCATCGTTGCTTTTTCGTCGGGCAATCATGCGCAGGGCGTTGCGGCGGCAGGGTCGATGCTCGGTATCCATACGGCGATCGTCATGCCGGAAGACGCACCGCGAGCCAAGCTCGAGAACACCGAACGTCTCGGCGGCGAGGTCATTACCTACGATCGCTACACGGGTGATCGGGAAGCCATCGCGCGTGACCTGGCTGACGAACGCGGCGCTGTCGTCGTGCCGTCTTTCGATCACGAGTACATCATTGCGGGGCAGGGCACTGTCGGACTGGAGATCGCCGAGCAGTGTGCAGCGTTGGACGTCGAGCCCGATCAGGCGCTGATCAACGTCGGCGGCGGCGGCTTGATCGCCGGCAGCGCCACGGCGCTCAGAGCGAGATTCCCGAACATGCGTATACATTCGGTCGAACCCGAGGCGTTCGACGATACTGCGAGGTCGCTCGCGTCCGGTACGCGTGAGCACGTCGAAGAATCCGCCCGCTCGATCTGCGACGCGTTGCAGGCCTATTCGCCCGGCAAACTCACGTTCGAGATCATGCAGGCGCTGCTCGCCGAGGGACTGACCGTCAGCGACGACGACGTGCGCGCGGCGATGCGATTCGCCTTTGACAACCTGAAGCTCGTCGTCGAGCCGGGCGGGGCAGCGGCGCTTGCGGCGGCGTTGACGGGCAGGATCGACATGCGGGAAAAAACGACGGTCGTCGTTATCAGCGGCGGTAACGTGGACAGGGAGCTTTTCGCCGAGATTCAGAGCGAAGGCTCAGGCTGAGCCGAACCGCGGGCGGCGCAGGATCGAGCGGCCGATCCCGGGCCTGCTTCGGCGATATTATGTCCTGTTACGGTGCGTCCTGAGGAATCCCGTGGCCTCGCGGAGCCAGCGGCAGGTGTCGCAAGCGCATTGCGGCGGGTGCGTCGCCGTTGCGCGGTGTTCGCGGCGCAGGTATTCGACCGCGGTCTGCAGGGCGTCTACCAGATCGGGCAAGGGCGTGTCGAGCTTCGGTTCGCTGCGATGCCGGCTGAGCCAGCGACAGGCCCGGCCGAAGCCGCAGTGGACGCAGACCGCGTCGTCGCCGTCGTAACGACCGTGCAGGTGGCAATGGGTGAAGTCGACCTCGCGCTCGATCAGCCAGCGCGGGTATTCGAGCAGGCTGACGAGATAACCCGCGATGGTCCTCGTGCCCGTCAATATCGTCACGCGTCTAGAACATCTCGCTCGGGTCGAGCGTGTCGTCGGCCGGCTTCTCCCGACTCTTGATCCAGTCGCCCGTGATCATGTTGTCGTAGCCGAGCCCCGGCCCGACCATCGGGTAGACGCCCGCGTCGCGGTCGATTATCACCTCGAGGAAGGCCGGGCCATCGAACGCCATGAAGTCCCGGATCACGCGCGGCAGATCCGCCTTCTTGT
>JAKSCZ010000417.1 GCA_022360335.1 Pseudomonadota bacterium | reverse complement strand
TCCTGATCGAAACGGAAGCGCTCGGCGCGATGATCGCGGAATTCCGGGAACGGCGGGAGGAGGCGAACGCGCAGCTGCGCGCGGTCAACTCAGGCGGCGAATGATCTCGTCCGTCATCGCGGCCGTCGAAAGGGGCGTTTCGCCCTCGGCGGCGATATCCGCCGTCCGGGCGCCGTCGCCGACGGCATCCGCGATGGCCTTTTCGACTGCGGCGGCTTCGGCGTCCAGGCCGAGGCTGTGCCGCAGCAGCATTGCCGCGCTCGCGATCGCCGCGCAGGGATTGGCGAGTCCCGCACCCGCGATGTCGGGCGCCGAACCGTGGATGGGCTCGTACAGCCCGGCCTTGCCGTCGCCGATCGATGCGGACGGCAACATGCCGAGGGAACCCGCGAGCATCGATGCCTCGTCCGTCAGGATGTCGCCGAACATGTTCTCGGTGACGATGACGTCGAATTCGGCGGGGCGGCTCAGAAGATGCATCGCGGCCGCGTCGACGAGCAGCGTTTCGAGTTCGATGCCGGGGAATTCCGACGCGACCAGTCGATCGGTGACGTCGCGCCACAAACGCGACGTTTCCAGCACGTTGGCCTTGTCCACGGAGCAGAGTTTGCCGCGGCGCTTCGACGCCGTTCTCGCCGCGACACGTACGATGCGCTCGATCTCCTCGACCGTGTAGGTGCACAGGTCGCTGGCCGACCTGTCGTCGCGCGATTTCTCACCGAAGTAGATTCCGCCCGTCAGTTCGCGTACGACCAGCAGGTCGACGCCGGCGAGGATTTCCGGCTTGAGCGGCGACGCGCCCGCCAGTTCCGGATAGATCGTTACCGGCCGGATGTTCGCGTACACGCCGAGCGTCGACCGCAGCTCGAGCAGGCCTTGTTCGGGTCGAATCTTCGCGTTGGGGTCGGACCACTTCGGGCCGCCCACCGCGCCGAGCAGGACCGCGTCGGCCGCCTTGCAGGACACGATTGCCGATTCCGGCAACGGCTCGCCCACGGCATCGATCGCGCCGCCGCCGATCATTTCCTCGCGAAAGTCGAAGCGGTGTCCGAAGCGGCCGGCGACACGCTCGAGAACCCTGCGCGCGCCGGCGATCACTTCGGGTCCGATCCCGTCTCCGGGCAACAGGACGATCAGGGCTTCCACGCGCGTTCCTGTTCGTAGGATTCGATGCGGGCCAGGTGATTTCGCAGATAGCCGAGCTGGTCCAGTCCCTCGATCAGGCAGTAACGTCCAAAACTGTCGAGCGTGAAGCGGATCTCGCGCCCGCCGGGAAGCGTCATCGTCGTCGTGTCGACGTCGATCAGCAGTTCCGCCCCGGGGTTGTCGAGCAGCCACTCGTGGGTAGTGCCGTCGACGACGACGGGGACGAGCCCGTTCTTCAGGCAGTTGTTGCGAAAGATGTCCGCGATCTCGGTCGAAACGACGGCTTCGAAACCGTAGTCGAGCAGCGCCCAGGGCGCGTGCTCGCGGGAAGAGCCGCAACCGAAGTTGTTGCCGGCGACGAGGATGCTGCAGCCGGCCGCTTCGGGCCGGTTCAGCGGAAAGCCGGGACGTTCGTTTCCCTCGTCATCGTAGCGCAGGTCGTAGAACGCCTTGTCGCCGAGCCCTTCCCGGGAAGTCGTCGTCAGGAAACGGGCCGGCACGATCTGGTCGGTATCGATATCCTTGACGGGAAGTACGACGGTCTTTGAAGTTATTTTCTTTACGGGTTGCATCATCCTGGTCGCGGCTGAAGCCGCTCCTACGACGTGAGGTTACTGGTCGCGGCTGAAGCCGCTCCTACGGTGTGAGGTTACGCTCCTGCGACGTGTATTTTCTAGGGTCCGCGACGTAGCCGGCAACGGCCGACGCGGCAGCGGTAGCGGGGCTCGCCAGGACCGTACGCGCGCCGGGGCACTGACGGCCCTCGAAGTTCCGGTTGCTCGTGCTGACGCTGAGTTGCCCGGGCTGCGCAATATCGCCGTTCATGCCGATACACATCGAACAGCCGGCCTCGCGCCATTCCGCACCGGCGGCGACGATGATCTTGTCGAGCCCCCGGGTCTCGGCTTCGGCCTTGACCATCTCCGATCCCGGGACGACGAGCATGCGTACGCCGTCCGCAAGCTTGCGGCCCCTGAGCACGTTGGCCGCTTCTTCGATGTCGGAGATGCGGCCGTTGGTGCAGCTGCCGACGAATACCACGTCGACGGCGCTGGCCGACATCGGCTTGCCGGGTTCGACCTGCATGTAGTCGAGCGCCTTGCGGAAACTCGCATCGTCGCTGTGCGGCACGGGCTCGTCGATGCCGACGACCATGCCCGGATGGGTGCCGAAGGTCACCATCGGCGTCAGCGACGAGGCATCGATGCCGACCGTCCTGTCGAAAGCGGCGTCGTCGTCGGTCCGCAGCGTTTTCCAGCGGGCCAGGGCGGCCTCCCAGCCGGCTCCCCGGGGCGCGCGTTCGCGCCCGTGCAGGTATTCGAAGGTCACGTCGTCGGGTGCGATCATGCCGGCGCGGGCGCCGCCTTCGATCGACATGTTGCAGATCGTCATGCGCTGTTCCATGCCGAGGGCGCGAATCGCATCGCCACGGTATTCGATGATATGACCCGTGCCGCCGTCGACGCCGATCCGGCCGATTACCGCGAGGATGACGTCCTTGGCGCCGACCCCGTGCGGAAGGCTGCCGTCCAGGTTCACGGCAAGCGTCTTCGGCTTGCGTTGCAGGAGGCATTGCGTCGCCAGGACATGGCCGACCTCGGTCGTGCCGATGCCGAAGGCGAGGGCGCCGAACGCACCGTGCGTGCTGGTATGGCTGTCACCGCAGACGATCGTCTTGCCCGGCTGCGTCGCGCCGAGTTCCGGTCCGATGACGTGCACGATGCCGCGCCTGCCGCTGCCGTAGCCGAGCAGATCGAGTCCGAACTCCTCGCAGTTCCGCTCCATCTGACGCACCTGGTCGGCCGCGCCCTCGCCGGCGACGAGCAGATCCTTGAATGTCGAGACCGGCGTAGTCGGCGTCGAGTGGTCGAGTGTCGGCAGCGTCAGGTCGGGTCGCCGCACGGGAAGCCCGTGCTCCCGCAGGACCGAGAAGGCCTGGGGCGTCGTCACTTCGTGGACGATGTGCAGATCGATGTAGATCACCGCGGGCGTGTCGGCCGTCTCGGGCACGACGACATGATCCGCCCACACTTTCTCGAACAGGGTCGTTGGCGTACTCAAAGTCCTTTTCCGTCGTCAGACAGTGACACGGCTTGCGTCGCTCTTGCCCGGCCCGTCGGCCCCGCTTGCCGCGCGGCGCAGGATCCGGTTCGTGACCTCGAGGCAGGCGCGGGTGCCGGCTTCGACGATATCGACGCTGGTGCCGCGTCCGCGGAAACTCCGGCCCTCGTGTTCCACGGTAACGGTGACTTCGCCCTGGGCGTCCTCGCCGACGGACGCGCTGTGCAGCTCGAAATTCCGCAGGACCAGCCGGACACCCGTGACCTGTTCGAGGGCCTGGAATGCCGCCGCGATCGGGCCGTCGCCGTACGCAGAGTCGCTGACTTCCCTGCCGTCCTCGCCGACGAGCGTGACGGCGGCCGTCGCGGGCTGCCCCGTGTGAGTCTGCACCTCGAGTTCCCTGAGCGTCCACGGGCCGGACGAGGCGCCGCCTGCCGTCATGACGATGGCTTCGAGATCGCCGTCGTAGACGTCCTTCTTGAGATCCGCGAGCTTCTTGAATTCCCGGAACGCGCGATTGGTCTCGAACTCGTCGAGCTCGAAACCGAGTTGTACCAGGCGCTCGCGGAACGCGTGGCGTCCGCTGTGCTTGCCGAGGACCAGGTTCGATTTCGAGATGCCGACGTCCTCGGGGCGCATGATCTCGTAGGTCGAGGCGTGCTGCAGCATGCCGTGCTGGTGAATGCCGGCCTCGTGGGCGAAGGCGTTCTGACCGACGATGGCCTTGTTCCTCTGGACCTTCATCCCGGTAATGTTGGAGACGAGACGACTGGTGGGAAAGAGGCGACTGGTGTTGATTCGCGTGTCGAGCCCGTAG
>JAKSCZ010000494.1 GCA_022360335.1 Pseudomonadota bacterium | reverse complement strand
TCGTCGCGCTCGTCGCCGCGCTCATGGTGAGCCTTGTCGTCCTCGGCCGGGGCGACTCGCTGATCGAGATTCTCGAGACGACGAGCCCCTACCGGTCCATGATGTACTCGTCGTTCGTCGGCGTGCTCGTCGCCGCGGCCCTGTCGATCGGGCAACGGATACTGTCGGTGCACGAAACCGTCGACGCCTGGTACGGCGGCCTTCGCGCCACGCTGTTCGGCATGATCATCCTGGTGCTCGCGTGGGCGCTGTCCGACCTGACGGCGACACTGAACACGGCGCCGTATCTCGTGACGCTGCTTGCCGATTCCCTGCCCGTGGCGCTGATACCGGCCATCGTCTTCGTGCTGGCCGCGTTTACGGCGTTCACGACCGGCACGAGCTGGGGGACGATGGCGATCCTGATGCCGCTGATCATCCCGCTTTCGTGGGCGGTCATGGGCGTCAACGGCGCCGCCGGCGGCATGCACATCATGTACTCGGCAGTCGCCTGTTGCCTCGGCGGTGCGGTCTGGGGAGACCACTGCTCGCCGATATCGGACACGACCGTGCTGTCGTCGGTCGCCAGCGGCTGCGATCACATCGAACACGTGCGTACCCAGCTGCCCTATGCGCTGCTGGTCGGTTTCGTCGGCCTGTTGCTCGGCACGATTCCGGGCGGCTACGGCCTGCCGCCCTGGATCTCGCTGCTTCTTGGCCTGTTCGTGCTCGGCGCGGTGCTGAAGTTCCTCGGCCGCAGGGCGGAGGCGTGAGGTGAGCGCGGCCGGCGGCCGCTGCACGGGGATCGGATTCAGGCCGGCTTGCGCACCGCACCGGGCAGGAAGACCGTGACGATCATGTCGGCAATCTCATCGAGCGTTGCGTCGTCGTCGATGTCGATGCCGCTCGATTCCCTGAGCTCGTTGCCCAGTGCGAGCAGGCCGCCCGAGCACAGTCGAATCATGTTGAAGAGCAGCCGCGTATTGCCCGGCGGCGCGACGCCGAGTGCCTGCAGTTGCCCGAGCATCTCGAAGGTCGCCTCGAAGACCGGCTTCAGGTGTGTCCGGATGAGCCAGTCGAGGCGCGGGCTCGGGCAGCTCGCTTCCTGAACCAGGACTTTGTGCAGTGCCGGCTGGCTCTTCGCATGGTGCACGTACGCCCTGATCAGCGAGGCCATGCGTTCTTTCGGGCACTCGTCACGATGATCTTCCAGCGCCGCCGAGAGCGAGCGCGTGAAATCGCGGAATACCCGGTCGGCCGCGGCGCGCCACAGCCTGTCCTTGTTCCTGAAGTGATAGGTGATCAGCGGGTGGTGTACGCCCGCCCGTTCGGCAATATCGCGCGTCGACGTGCCTTTGAAGCCGTTTTCGGAAAACGCCTCGATCGCGGCCGTGAGCAGCTTCTGCTGCGTAACGATGCTGCGCTGTTGCTGTTTCCGTACGGGTTTTTCGTCGCTCCGATCGCTGTCTTGCAACACGGTTGTTGACCGGATCAGAAAGATCCCGTTCAGCGTATCGGGATTCTCCCAAATGGTCCAGTATGGAAAACGTTTACCGGCGTTGGAGCCGGCGTTATTCGAGCGCGAACAGCATGCGCACGGCGGCGCGTTTTTCCACGGTGACGCCGTTCTCGGTGACCGGTTCGAATTCCCAGCGTTCGACGGCGTGAACGGCGGCGCTGTCGAAGACGTCGGCGGGCTCCGCAGCGCGGACGTCGATGTCCTTGACCGAGCCGTCCAGCGCGACCGTGAATGCGATGTCGACCCAGCCGGACTGACTCCGGCGCCGTGCGCCGTGCGGGTATTCCGGCGCGACGTAGCGCGTACGGGTCAGCGCGCTGATCCCTACCGGGCTCCGGTCGCGCACGTCGAGCGGTGTGCCCGGTTCGGCTTTCAACGCGGCCCGGCGTTCGGCTTCGGCGCGCCGTTCCGCGGCGCGGCGCTCGCGGGCCGCAACGGCGTCGTGGGCGGCGGTAAGCGCTGCCGCCGCCCCGGCGAGTTCTTCGCCGGATGCGTCGATTGCACGCGCGTCTTCGAGCAAGCCACCGGCCGCGTCGAGTTCGCCGTTGTCGATCTCGGAGCGCGCCTGCAACACGAGCCGGCCGGCAATGACGTTCAGGCCCTGGCGTGCGGTGCCGTCCGCCGGATCGTTCGCCAGCACGAGATCGTAATAATGGCGTGCGTTGTCCTCGGGCGGGTTCAGCAGGCTGCCTTCCTCGAGGCGGGCGGCTGCAAGTGCGAGCAGTTCGTCGATGCGCTGCTTGCGGCGTGCAGCGTTCAGTTCTTCATCGACAAGCTCGACCTCGGACACGTCGGCGACGCCGAGCGCCCTGGCGGCCGCAAGCGCATTGCCGGCATCTTCGAAACGCGTGTCGCGGATTGCGGCCCGCGCTTCGGCGAGATGGCCGCGCAGTCGCAGCTGCTCGAGCTGGGCGGTCAGGAACGCCAGGCGTGAATTCTCCGGCTCCGCCAGCGCGACGTGCCGCAGGGCGGCGGCCGCGTCGTCGGCGCGGGATTCGAGCAGGGCCGTCTCGGCCATGCCCAGTGCTTTCCCGATGACGGCGTCCGGTTCGGCTGCGACGATGGCGTCGTCCGGCAGGTCGTCGGGAACGACGTCCGCTTCCGTGACGGACGGCGTCGACGCCGGCGCGGCGGGTTCGGCAAGCGGGGCGATCCCGTCGTCGCCGCCGAGGAACCAGAACAATCCGGCGGCGACGGCCACGACGGCCGCTCCCGCGATGCCGATGAGCTTCGGGTCCGTGAACGGCGGGCCGCCGGCGACGGCATCGGGCAGGCCGTCGTCGGCCTGCGAGTCGGGCGACGGATCGCCCGGCGGCGCATCGACGGGCCCGGACGCTGCTTTCCCGACCCGCTTCGGCTTCCCGGTCGCCGTCTTCGCCGGCGCCTCCTTCGCCTCGAACGCGGCCTCAGGCGCCTCGAGATGGTGCCGGACCGAGGCCTCGACGGCCAGGCGGGCCCGGCCCGGCGATACGGGCTTCAACAGGAATCGGTAGACTTTGCCGCGGTTGATCAGGTCCATGAGCATCTCGCCGTCGTCGCGGCGTCCGGCGACGACCGACACGAGACGCGGTGCACCCCTGCGCAGGTGCCGGGTGAGCTGTTCCGCCCTGTCGCCGACCATGGCGGCGTCGACGACGGCGACGCCGACCGTGTGTTTGCGAATCGTCTCGTCGGCCTGCTTCAGCGTGTTCGCGTAGTGCACCGTGTGCATGCCGCGCGACGATTCCCTGATCGTCGTCAGGAATTCCCGGTCCCTGGTCAGAACGAGGACGTCGACCGACTGCGCGCCGACGGCCGCGACTGCCTCCGGGTCCGGCGCGGGCAGCCGTCCCGTGCCGTCGCTGATGATCGTCGAGCCGTTCCCGGACGTCTCCATGACGATGTGTTCGTCGGCCGGGTCGTCCGGGTTTGCCGCCGTGTCGTTTGCCGACTCGGCGAGCGCCGCCAGCCGCATTTGCCGCGTTGCGTCCTCGACGAGTTCGAGCAGGCCCTCGCCCGTGACCTTGCCGGTGACGACCTGGAATACCTCCTTGTCGCCGACCAGCGCCTGGACGTCCTTTTCGTCTGTGCCGGCGAGCAGTATTCCGATCGTTTCGGGCGAGCGCTTTTTCGCCTCGCGCAGTGCCTCGATACCGCTCATGCCCGGCAGGTCCTGCGCCGAAACGATGACGTCGATCGGTGTCTCACCGAGCGTCGTCAGGGCTTCGGTGCCGCTGCTTGCACAATGCACCGTATAGCGGTCGTCGAAACCCGAGCTCAGAGAGTCCAGAGCGCTCTGTTCGCTGTGCAGCAACAACACCTGCGTTCTGTATCGGTCCAGCGGCACGTCGTTTCCTCCAGAGCCTTATGTCGAATTGCGAACGCGGCCCCTGCGTCGGCCGAGTATATCCGCGGGCTCCGGGGGAATTGCCGGCAGGCGGCGACGGATTGCCGAATCTGTGACGCG
>JAKSCZ010000474.1 GCA_022360335.1 Pseudomonadota bacterium | reverse complement strand
CTGCACCAGCGCGATGCGCATGATGAATTCGTCGAGATCCTGGAGGACTACGTCGACCGCATCCCGCGTGCCGTGGCGCACTGCTTCACCGGCGATCGCTCGATGCTCGACGACTATCTGCGACTCGGTCTCTATATCGGCATTACCGGCTGGATCTGCGACGAACGCCGTGGCACGCACATGCTCGAATTCGTCGCGGACATTCCGGAGGACCGGCTGATGATCGAGACCGATGCGCCGTATCTGCTGCCGAGGACGCTGACGCCGAAACCGAAGACGCGACGCAACGAGCCGATGCATCTGACGGAAGTCCTGCGCGTGCTCGCCGAGGCCATCGGGACCTCCGAGGCGGAGCTGGCCGCGCGGACCACGGCGAACGCGGAGCGTTTCTTCGCGATCTGACCGGCGTCGAATGGTCCGGCTTCGGGGCCGCTAGACCGGCAGTGCCGGCCTCGATTTCGCCACGATCAATTCCCAGTGCGGCTTGAATGCCTCGATCTTCGCCTTGGCCGCGAGCTTGTCGGGCTCGCCGAATTCATCACGCAATTCGTCGAGCTTGCAAACGAGGCTGGGCACACCTTTGGTGAAGTCCGCGCCTTCGGGGAACAGGATTCGCCCGGTGACGGGTACCTGCCGTACGATCTGGCGCACGGCTGCGATGCGGTCGAACAATGCGGGCTGCGGATTGGCGAACGTGAATCGCCGTTCGGCGGCGATGACCGTCCAGTCCTGCATCTTGTCGCTGCCGAACACCGTGCCCTGTACGTCCTTGACCTCGAGGACGAGCAGCCCCTGCGACGTCAGCAGTAGCCGGTCGATCTGGATCTCGCCTTCGTCGGCGCCCGGAATGACGAGCCGCTCGGCGCGTTCGAACGAGATATCGGCGAGCGCCGCCTCGAGCGGACCCGGCCTCAGCACGAAGCGACGAACGATGAACCAGACGAAGCGCAGGAGCGCGGCCGCGAGCGGCACCGGTATCCAGGGCGATCCGTCGAAGGTCGTCATCCGAGTACTGTAGCAAGAGACGCGAGGGCGGGCTCGATCGTCCGGGCATTCGCCGGCCGCGACAGCAACTCGGCGAGTTCCGGCGGCACCGGGACCTCCTCCCCGATCAGCGGCTCCACGATCGTCTCGAATTTGGCCGGATGAGCGGTCGAGACGAGAATCCAGTCGTGCGCGTCGGCCAGCTCGCGGTCGAGGTGGCGCCAGGTGTAAGTGGCGGTCGCCGTGTGCGGGCAGGTCGCGAAGCCGAACGCTTCGAAGTCCTGCCGTATCGACGTCCGGATGCGGTCGTCGTCGACCGAGAGCACGCCGAGCTGCTCGCGCAGGACGTCGGCTTCGCCCAGGAGACGGCGCAGCCGCTCCATGTTGCTCGGATCGCCGACGTCCATCGCCGATGCGAGCGTTTGCAGGCTCGCCCTGGGCAGCCACTTCAGCGTCTCGAAGTAGTCGGCGATCGTCCGGTTCGCATTCGTAGCGAGAACGATCGGACCGATCGGCAGACCCATTTCGCGCGCCATGACGCATGCGAACGCATTGCCGAGATTGCCGGTTGGGACGACGAACCCGGCGCGGTTGCCGGTGCGCCGGTAGTGGCGCAGGCCGGCGTCGGCGTAGTAAGTGCTCTGGGGCAGCAGGCGGCCGATATTGATGCTGTTGGCGGAACTGAAGCGGTGTTTCGCGGACAGGCCTGCGTCGGCCATTGCGCCCTTGACCAGCGCCTGGCAGTCGTCGAAGGAGCCGCGAACCTTCAGCGACACGACGTTGTCGCTCCAGCAGCTGAGCTGATGCGCCTGGCGCGCCGAGACGCGGCCGTCCGGAAACAGGACCGCGACGCGCATGCCCGGTCGTTCGTCGAAGGCTGCCGCGACCGCGCCGCCCGTATCGCCGGAGGTCGCAACGAGGATCGTCAGCGGGTCTTCGAGGTCGCCCTCGAGCCGCGTAAGACAGGCCGCGAGAAATCCTGCGCCGACGTCCTTGAACGCGGCGGTCGGCCCGTGGAACAGCTCGAGGAGCGATACGTCGCGGCCCGCGGCCGGCAACGGCGTGGCCGGGATCGGGAATCGATAGGTCTCCGCCAGGATCTCGTCGAGTTCGGCCATGAGCGACGAACCCTCGAAGAACGGTCGCAGAAGTACGCGAGCGACCCCGGTAATGGTCTCGGCGCCATCGAACGCGGCCACGTCGAACGCCGGCAGCGCCTCCGGCAGGAACAGCCCGCCGTCTCTCGCGATTCCCGTCCGCAGCGCGTCGTCGAGCGACACCGGCCCGGCGCCGCGCGTGCTGAAGTATTTCATCCGTCCGCCTCGACCCGCGCGCCCGGCGCCGACAGCGTACTGACCCAGGACTCGCATGCGATGCCCTGAGAGCGGCACGCCTGCTCCATCGCGCTGGCGACGTTCCGCGCCCGGCTTTCCGAACACAGTGCGAACAGGCTCGGGCCGCTGCCCGAAAGGCTGCAGCCGAGCGCGCCGGATTTGAGGGCCGCGCCCTTCACGGCGTCGAAACACGGCACGCTGGCCTTGCGTTGCGGCTCGATCACGACGTCCTTGAGCGTCTTGCCGATCAGGTCGACGTCGCCTTCGGCGCAGGCGACGAGGAATCCCGCCAGCAATCCCTGCTGCGCCAGCCAGTCCGACATCGAGTAGCCGCCGGCCAGCGCCTTGCGCGCATGCGCCGTGTTGACCTGCAGGTCGGGGTGAACGAGCACGGCGCTGACGCCGTCGGGAACCGGCACGCGAACGACGTCGGGCAGCAACACCTGCGGACACAGGACGAGCCCGCCGAACAGGCTCGGCGCAACGTTGTCCGCGTGCAGGCCGCCGCTCGCGAACTGTTCGCCGATCAGGCCGTATGCCAGCAGCTGCGCGGGCCCGAGCGGCTCGTCGAGCAATGCGTTGGTCGCGACCACCGCCGCGACTGCCGAGGCCGCCGAACTGCCCATTCCCGACTGCAGGGGCACGCCTTTGTGCACTTTCAGCTCGACGCCGCGGGTCCCTCCCTGCGCATCCCAGAGTGCCTGGGCGGCGATCGACGCCGTGTTGGCCTTCGGGTCCGTCGACAGGTACGGGTGGACCTCGCCGTCGAGGCCCCGGACCTCCGCGATCGTGACGCCGTCACCGTCCGTTCTGCGCGCCTGCACCCGGTCGCCGGCCCCTTCGAGCGCGAGTCCGAGCATGTCGAAACCGACGGCGACGTTGCCGATCGACGCCGGCGCGAACGCCGTGACCCACTCAGACATAGCCGAGTCCCTTGCTCAGGTAGTTCGCGAGCCGCAGCAGATCGGAGAAGATGCCGCCCGCCGTCACGTCGGGTCCCGCGCCCGGGCCCTGGATGACCAGCGGGTTTTCGGAGTACCGCGCCGACTCGAACTGCACGATGTTGTCGGTCAGGTTGATATTGCAGAACGGGTGATCGTCGCCCACGGCTTCGAGGCCGACCGACGCGTTCCCTCCCGCATCCAGGGTCGCGACGTAGCGCAGCTGCTTGCCGTCGGCGGCCGCTTTCCGGTAGAACTCGTCGACGTCCTCGTCGAAGCCGGGCAGCCGCTCGAGGAATTCGTCGACCGGGCAGTCCTGCAGCTCGTCCGGAACCAGGCTGCGAACCGGGAAGTCGCCGATCCCGATGTCGAGGCCGAGTTCGCGGGCGAGGATCGTCAGCTTGCGTGCAACGTCCATGCCCGACAGATCGTCGCGCGGATCGGGTTCCGTGTAGCCGCTTTCCTTTGCAGCGCGGACGATTTCGGAGAACGGCTTCGTGCCGTCGTAGACGTTGAACAGGTAGGCCAGCGTCCCCGAGAAGATCCCGCGCACCGAGCGGACGTCGTCACCCGTGTAGATGAGGTCGCAAAGCGTACTGATGATCGGCAGCGCGGCGCCGACGGTCGTCTCGTAGAAGTAGTGTGAACTGCCTTCGTCGGCCGCCGCCTGCAGCGCCCGGTACGACGCATAGTCGCCGCTGAACGCTTTCTTGTTCGGCGTGATGACGTGAATGCCGCGCGCTAGCCAGTCCGCCTATTTCGACGCGATGCGCTCGCTCGCCGTGCAGTCGATGATCACGGCGTGCGGAAGATGATCCGCGTCGACGTGCGCCTCGAAGGCGTCCAGATCGGTGTCGACCGCATCGCCGGCGAAGTCCTCCCGCCACGACGTCAGGTCGATCGCCCGGTCGCCGAGCAGCATGCTCCGGGACCGCGCGATCGCGCGCACCCTGAGATCCAGATTGAATTGCTCCGCAAGCTGGCCGTACTGCCGTTGCAGCTGCGACAGCAGCGTGGCCCCGACGGTCCCGGGCCCGATCACGCCGATCGAGATCGTCTTGTGTGAGAGATAGAACCCGGAATGCGCCGCGCGCAGCGCCTTCGTCGCCTCACCGGCGTCGACGACGGCCGAGATGTTGCGCTCCGACGAACCCTGGGCGATCGCACGGACGTTGATGCCGGCGCGTCCCAGCGTGCCGAAAAAGCGCGCCGCGATGCCGGGTGTGCCGGCCATGCCGTCGCCGACGACCGCGACGACGCTTTGATCGTCGGTCACGTCGACACTCTGGATCTGGCCGCTCTCCAGTTCGTCGGCGAACGCATCGGTGACGACCGTGCGGGCCCGCTCCGCCAGGTCGCGGGGTACGGCGATACAGATCGAGTGCTCGGAACTCGCTTGCGAGATGAGCGTGACCGACACGCCGGCGTCCCTGAGCGCCCGGAACAGACGGTCGGCGGTACCGGGAACGCCGATCATACCGGCCCCTTCGAGGTTGACGAGCGCCATGCCGCCGATCGCCGTGATGCCCTTGATGTTGTCGACCAGCTCCCCGTCGGGACCGATGCGGCTGCCCGGCGCCGACGGCTTGTGGCTGTTACGAATCCGGACCGGCACCCCCCGGTCGACAACCGGACCCAGCGTCTGCGGGTGGATGACCTTGGCGCCGAAATACGCGCGTTCCATGGCCTCGCTGTAGGTGAGCCGGTCGATGACCTGGGCCTCGGGAACGCGATTCGGATCGGCGCTCATGACGCCGTCGACGTCCGTCCAGATACTGAGTTCGTCGGCATTGCTCAACGCGGCGAAGATCGCGGCGGAGAAGTCGCTGCCGTTGCGCCCGAGGGTCGTCGGCAGGCCCTCCTCGTCCGTCGCAACGAAACCGGTGATAACGGCGATACCCTCGAAGTCGGCCGGCACCTCGACGTCGAACTTCGCCTGCGACGCCTCCCAGAGGACCGACGGGCCGAGTTCCGTCTCGCGGACGGTCACGACGCGTCGCGCATCGACCCACGTGCCGCCCTTATCCGGCGCTTGCCGCGCGAGACGGGCCGCCAGCAGGCGCGCCGACCAGAGTTCACCGTAACCGGCGACGACGTCGCGGCTGCGCTGCGGCGCGGATTTGACCAGCGCAATCGCCTTCAGGACGTCCCGGATGTCCTCCGCGTCGGCGCTCCAGGCGTCGAGCACGGACACGAGGTCGGCGCCCGTCAGCAGATCGCGCGCCGTCGCGGCATAACGATCGCCGATGGCCACCAGTCCGGCCTCGTAACTCTCGTCGCCGCGCTCGGCGAGAATCGCGAGGCGGATCAGCGCATCGGTCATCCCGCCCATGGCCGAAACGACCACGCCGAGGCGATTCCCGGGCATGTCCGTGACGATGCCCGCAACACGACGGAAGCAGGCCGCATCGGCGAGGCTGCTGCCGCCGAACTTGTGAATTTTCCAGCTGTTTTCCGCCAATGTCCTGCTCTGCCCCGAGCGAAAAGCGTGCATGATAGCGACACTTTCCGTTTACGTCTCCGGTTTTACCTGAAACCTATACGGATTGGAGTATGCAAGTTGCGGGCGGCAGATGATGCAGTCGGACGGCCTTTTTCGATGTGAGGGTTTCCGGGCCGCGGCCGATTCCCGGCGCGCAAACGGGCCGGCTCGGGCAGACTCACGCGCAAAAAAGTGGTGGGGGCACTAGGATTCGAACCTAGGACCAGCGGCTTAAAAGGCCGATGCTCTACCGACTGAGCTATACCCCCAACGGGAAAGCCGGCGCATCATACCCGAATAGTCGAGTATGACAAGCGCCCCGGGCCGCTGCCGCACATCCCTGTGGTCGATTCGCGCCTGCGGCGCTCAGCCCTGCGGGCCAACGCGCAAGGCGTTGTCCAAAACCGCTGGCGCGATTTTGTCGCGGCACGGGGCTGTCCTGCCCTAGACGCCCTCCTCCTCCATGCGCCGGAGGCGCTGGCCCGCCAGCCGCGCGGCAGTCGTCTCGGGATACCCGGTCTGCACGCGCCGCAACGATGCGCGCGCATCGTCCCATCGTTTCAGTTCGTAGCTGCAGTAGCCCATCTTGAGCAGGGCGTCGGGCACCTTGCGCGAGCGCGGGAACTTGCTGATGACGACGGCGAACTCCTCGAGCGCCTGGTCGAACATCTGCGTGACGTAGTGTGACTCCGCCAGCCAGTACTGCGCATTGTCGGCCAGCTCGCTGTCGGGAAACGTGACGAGAAACTGCTGGAAAGCCATGCCGGCCGGCTCGTACCGCTGCTCCTTGAGCAGCTCGAACGCCGCCTGGTAGTTGTCGCGGTCGGAACCGCCCGGGACCGGGAGTTGCCCCGGTGCGAGCGTGCCGCCGTCGAGAACGTTGGGCGCGCCGCGGGCCTGGATCGACGTCTCGAGCTCCTGGATCCGGGCATCGAGGTCCGCATAGAGCCGCCGCTGCCGCTCCGCCGTCGTCCCGGAGCCGTGCTCCAGCTCTTCCATGCGCCCCTGCAGCTCGTCGCCGCGGCGCTCCATCGCGCCGACCTGCTGCGTCAGGTTGACGAGGCTCTGGTTCTGCACGACACGCTCGACGGCGGCTATGCGCCGCTCGAGCTCACTGAGCTTGACGAGCACCGGATCGTCGCCCTGCGGCGGCAGCAGCGCACAAGCGCTCAGGCCGATCGCCGGCGCCAGCGCAATCAGCAGATTCCGGTTAAGCGCCGACATCGATCAATTCGGGTACTTGAACTCGACGCGGCGGTTCTGTGCGTAGTCGCCTTCCGAACTGCCGAACGCGACGGGACGTTCTTCGCCGAAGCTGACCGTCGATACCTGGCTCGCGGATACGCCCTGGATCATGAGCATCCGGCGCACGGCTTGCGCACGCCGTTCGCCGAGGCCGATATTGTATTCCCGCGAGCCGCGCTCGTCCGCATGACCCTCGAGACGAACCCGCATGCCCGGGTTCTCGCCGAGCTGCATCGCGTGACGCACGACGACGTCCTGGTCCTGCGGGCGCACTTCCGACGAATCGAATTCGAAGTGGATGACCATGGCGAGTTCGCCGGCGGACGGGTCGTCCTCGCCGTAGCGTTCGCCGCCGTAGGGGTCGTCGCCGTCCATGCCGCTCGTCGACGCCCCGGCGTCGCCGCCGTAGGTCGTGTCCGTCGGTTCCGGATCCGGAATCGTGTCCCGCGCACACCCCGCCAGCAGGACCGCGATAACCGCCAGTGCAATCAGTTTGAAATCAGACATCTGTTTGGCCTTTGTTCCTTGAAAATCCAAGTAGGAGGGCCTTCAGGCCCGAATTTGCGGCTGAAGCCGCTCCTACGCCGTTCCTGTTTCCTGTTCGCGGCTAAAGCCGCTCCTACAGCCCGCTCCTACGCCTAAAACCGCGGGAACGGCGACCAGACCGGCTCGCGGACGTCCCCCCCCGCCCTCGAGGTCAGTTTCTGCCGGATCAGTCCGTCCGCCGATACCGACTCGAGCACGCCGTTCCCGCCGCGCCGCGTCGCGTAGATCAGGATATCGCTGTTCGGCGCGAAACTCGGGCTCTCGTCCTGGTTCCCCGTCGACAGCACGAGCAGGTCCCTGCGCTCGAGATCCATGACCGCGATACGGTAGTTGCCCCGGTCGTTGTGCACCATCGCCAGCTTGTTGCCGTCCGGAGACAGGCGAGGTCGCGCATTATAACTCCCCTCGAAGGTCACGCGCTCGGGCGAACCGCCCGTCGCGGCGACCCGGTAGATCTGCGGGCCGCCGCTGCGGTCCGAGGTGAAGTAGACATAACGCCCGTCCGGCGACCAGGAACCCTCCGTATCGATCGCCCGGTGGGTCGTCAGCCGGGTAGTCCGCCGCGAGTTGATGTCGAGCACGTAGACGTCCGGGTTGCCGTCCACGCCGCCCAGTGTAATCGCGAGCTTGCGGCCGTCCGGAGAGAACGAGGGGGCGCCGTTGATGCCCGGCTTCGACGACACCTTGAAACGATTGCCCGTGCGCAGCGTCTGCACCCAGATCGACGACTGGTCGCCTTCGAAGGAGACGTAGGCCAGCTGGCGGCTGTCGGGCGACCAGGCCGGCGACATGATCGGGTCGCCGCTCTCCATGATCGTGTGCTCGTTGTAACCGTCCTGGTCGGAGACGATCAGCGAGTAGCGCTGCCCGCCGCCCTGCCGTTTCGCACTCACGTAGGCCACGCGGGTCCCGAACACGCCTTTGATGCCCGTCAGTTTCTCGTAGATCATGTCCGCGGCCCGGTGCGCCGCGCCGCGCATCGTCGCGCGCGTCACGCGCGGCATGCGGTAGCCCACGAGCTGGCGCTGACCGAAAACGTCGAACAGCTGGAAACGCAATTCGTAAACGTCGTCGCCGGCCTGGATCACCTTGCCGACCACGACGGCCTCGACCCCGACGAAGCTCCAGTCCTGGAAATCCACGTCGGCGCCGTCCGTCGGCTTCTGCAGCATCTGGTCTTCGCCGATCGGGTCGAATCGACCGCTGCGGCGCAGGTCGTCGGTAACGACGCGCGCCACGTCGAGCGGCATCCCGGCAGACCGTCCCTCCCAGCCGAACGGCACGATCGCGACCGGCGTCGGTTGCGCAACACCCTGTACGTCGATGACCAGGTCGGCCGCCGCAGCCGTCCAGCCGAACAGCCCCGCCAGCACCAGAATTCGCAGTTGTTTCAGCACGGTTTCCCCTGTTGCATCAGTTTTCGCGTTCCAGCGTCAAGTTTAACGTCAAATTGCGGTCGAACAGATTCGGGTCCGACGGCTCCGGCAACGGCGACGCGCGCCGGATCGCAGCCTCGACCGAGCGCCTGACGGCCTCGTCCCCGTTGCAGCCGATGATGTTCACTCCGACCACCTCGCCGCCCGGGAGTTGCGTGACCCGCACCGTGCACCGGGTCTCGGGCCCCGCGCTGGCGGGAACGGCCCAGCTGCGGCGGACCTGCTGGGCGATCGCGAACTGGTAGGCGGCCATCTCCGCGGAATTGCGCGCAGCGAAGCGCCGCTCGTCCGCCTCGAGCTCCGCCTGCCGCTGCTCGGCTTCGAGCTCGCGGCGCAGCCGCTCGTTCTCCCGGCGCTGGCGCTCGATGTCTTCGAGCCGCCGGCGCTCGGCCTCTTGCCGCTGCCGTTCCTTTTCCTGCTCTTCGCGCTTCTTCCGCTCGGCCGCTTCCCGCTCCCTGCGCTCGCGCTCTTCCCGCGCCTTGCGCTCGAGTTCTTCGAGCCGTTGTTGCTCGAGCAGGGCGTCCCGGCGCCGCTTCTCCTCCTCGGCCCGGCGCCTGAGTTCTTCGCCGTCGTCGGGCTCGGGCTCCGGTTCCTCGATCGCGGGCTCAGGCTCGCTTTCCGGTTCGACCGCCGGCGGCGGGGGCGCCTGCTCGGGGACCTCCCGGACGAGCGTCGCTTTGACGGCGAGCGGCGTGAACTGCGTCGGGCGCGCGTAATCGAAGCCGACGATCATCGACGAAAAAATCACCACGTGCAGCAGAACCGACAGTCCGACCGGCCCGATATTTCGATTGGCGCGGCTCACGCGGCGGACTACTCCGGGATCGGGTAGGAGTCCAGCGGATCGGTAACGAAACCGATGTTCTCGGCGCCGGCGCGTTGCAGGAGCACCATCGCGCCGACGACGTTGCCGTACGGCACGGCGCGGTCCGCCTTGACGAACAGGGGCGTCTCAGGCTTCGTCCCGAGAACGATTCTCACGCGGCGCAGGATTTCATCGCCGGTCTGCGGCCGGTCCTCGTTGTCGCCGGCATTGATGTAGAGATTGCCCTCGGCATCGACGCTGAGCACCAGCGGATCGTGATCGGGCGGTGTCTCTATCGGTTCGGCGTTCGCCCTCGGCAGATCGACTTCGATGCCCTGGGTGAGAAGCGGCGCGGTCACCATGAATATCACGAGCAGGACGAGCATGACGTCGATGTACGGCACGACGTTGATCTCGCCCATGAGCTTGCGTTTCTGCAGGGGCGCCGGCACGTCAGTCTCCCTGCCTGGTGCGGGCGTGGCGCTGCAGGATGCTCGAAAACTCTTCCATGAAGCCGTCGTAGCGGTACTCGAGACGCACGACCTTGTCCGCATACCGGTTGTAGGCGATGACGGCCGGGATCGCCGCGAACAGGCCCATGGCCGTCGCGATCAGGGCCTCGGCGATCGGCGGCGCGACGACGGCCAGCGTCGCGGTCTGCGCGCTGCCGATCTGCATGAACGCGACCATGATGCCCCAGACGGTGCCGAACAGCCCGACGTAGGGACTCGTCGAGCCGATCGTCGCGAGCGTCGCGAGATTCTGCTCGAGACGATCGACTTCCCGCATCTGCGCGACGCGCATGCCGCGCTGGCACTCCTCGATGACCTTCTCCGGCGAGCCGCCGCCGGCCGCCAGCGCACGGTTGAACTCGCGAAAGCCGGACTCGAAGATGCTCGCCATGCCGATGCTGCCGCCTTTGGCGCGCGTGGCGCTCCGGTAGAGCGTGCTCAGGTCGCCGCCCGACCAGAACGCCGCTTCGAATTCGTCGGACGCATCCTTGCTGCGCCGGATCAGTCGCCGTTTCGTGAAAATGATGCTCCACGATACGACCGAGGCCGCGATCAGCAGCAACATGACGATCTGCACGGGCAGGCTCGCCCCCATCAACAGTCCGACGACGGATAGATCTGCAGTCATGATAAATACCTGTTCATACGCTTGTTCCTGGAGTGTCGCGATCGCCGGCGAAATCCACTCCTACCGTTTCCCGAAGATAGACGACGGGACGCGCTTCGGCCGCATCGTGTCGGCGTCGAGGTACGCCGCCTTGACCGTCCCGCCGACCAGCAGCTCGCCGTCGGTACCGTCCCGATAGATCTTCTGCTCGATATCGAACGACGCGCGGGTGAGACCGAGCAGCGATGCCGTCACCACGACGGTATCGCCGAGCCGGGCCGGTGCATGGAAGGTCGCCCGGACTGCCGCCACGACGAAGATCCGCCGCTCCTCGTCCTGCAGGCGCGCCATGTCCACGCCGAGCGAACCGAGCCACTCCGTGCGTGCGCGCTCCATGAAGCGGAAGTAGTTTGCATAATAGACGACGCCCTGCGCGTCCGTGTCCTCGTAGTAAACGCGAATGGGCAGCCGGAAGATTTCGCCGTCATTCATTGTCGAACGGCAATTCCGCGCTGGCCGATGTGGGCGGCGGCGTCAGACCGAAGTGCAGGTAGCCCGTTTTCGTGGCCACGCGGCCGCGCGCCGTGCGCATCATGTAGCCCTGCTGGATCAGATAGGGCTCGATCACGTCCTCGATCGTGCCGCGCTCCTCGCCGATCGCGGCAGCAAGACTCTCGATGCCGACCGGTCCGCCGTCGAATTTGTCGATGATGGTCCGCAGGAGTCGCCTGTCCATCGCGTCGAAGCCGCTCGGGTCGACCTGCAGAACGTTCATCGCGTGCTCCGCCACGTCGCCCGTGACGACGCCGTCGCCTTCGACTTCGGCGAAGTCGCGCACGCGCCTGAGCAGGCGGTTGGCGATGCGCGGCGTGCCGCGCGATCGCGTTGCGATCGCCTTCGCACCGTCGTCGTCGACCGGCAGGTTCAGGATGCCGGCGGAGCGGCGCGCAATCCCCTCGAGATCGACCGTCGAATAGAATTCGAGACGCTGCACGATGCCGAAGCGATCCCGGAGCGGCGAGGTCAGCAGGCCGGCGCGCGTCGTCGCGCCGACCAGCGTGAACGGCGGCAGGTCCAGTTTTATCGAGCGGGCCGCCGGGCCTTCGCCAATCAGGATATCGAGCTGAAAATCCTCCATTGCCGGGTACAGCACCTCTTCGACGACCGGGCTGAGACGATGGATCGCGTCGACGAACGGGACGTCGTTCGGCTCGAGGTTGGTCAGGATCGCCGCAAGATCGCCCGGACGTTCGAGCACCGGCCCCGACGTATGCCGGAGGTTCACGTCCATCTCGTTGGCGACGATATGCGCCAGGGTCGTCTTGCCGAGCCCCGGCGGGCCGAAGATCAGCACATGGTCGAGCGCTTCCGCGCGGCGCCGCGCCGCCTCGATGAAGACGCCCATCTGCCGGCTGACGCTGGGCTGGCCGTGATAGTCGGCCAGCGTTTTCGGCCGAATCGCCCGGTCGAAGGCCTTGTCCCCCGGGGCGGGGTCCGCCGACGTCAGCCGTTCGTGCTCGACCCCGGCCATCAGGCGGCTACCTGCTTCAGCGCCCGCCGGATGATGTCTTCGGCCGAGCTGTCGTCGATGTCGAGTTTCCCGAGCAGCTTGTTGACCTCCGCGGGCTTGTAGCCCAGGGCGATCAGGGCATCGAAGGCCTCGGAGCGGGCGCTGGCTTCCACGGACATCCTGCCGCCCGGCAGGGGCGGCGCGCCGAGGTTCCCGACCTTGTCACGCATCTCCATGATGAGCCGCTTCGCCGTCTTTGGCCCGACGCCGGGTACTTTGGACAGCGCCGCGGCGTCCTCGTATTCGACGCAGCGCCGCAGGTCCGCCGGCGACAGCGCCGACAGCAGGGCCAGTGCGAGCTTCGCGCCGACCCGGTTGATTTTCAGCAGCACGCGAAACAGCGCCCGCTCCTCCTCGCTCGCGAATCCGTACAGGATCTGTGCGTCCTCGCGCACCAGCAGGTGCGTGTGCAGGAACAACTCGACGCCGGTCTCGGGAAGATCGAGGAACGTCGACATCGGCGTCTCGAGCTCGTAGCCGACGCCGGCGCACTCGATGACGATGTGCGGCGCATGCCTGGCGACCAGCCGGCCCCGGAGCGAGCAGATCATCGGAACCCCGCGATACGGCTGCCGGTGCCCAGGTGCGCGTGCAGGCGGCGCTGGTTGCCGTGACACAACGCCGCCGCGAGTGCATCCGCCGCGTCGGGCGACGGCGTGCCGTCGAGCCTGAGTATCGATACGACCATGTGCTGCACCTGTTCCTTGGTCGCGGAGCCGGTGCCGACGACGGCCTGTTTGATCTCGCGCGGCGCGTATTCGAAAACCTCGACCTCGTGCCCGAACGTCGCACACAGGGCCGCCGACCGCGCGTGCCCGAGCTTCAATGCGCTGCTCGCGTTCTTGTGCATGAAGACGCTCTCGATCGCAACCGCCTGCGGCTGGAATTCGGCGACGATCGCGCCGACCGACTCGAATATCCGGCGCAGGCGGTCGGCGAATCCGCCGTCGACGCTCTTGACGGTGCCGCTCGTGACGTACGACGGCGTATCGCCGGCGAAATCGAGAACGGCGAAGCCGGTCAGGCGCGAACCTGGATCGATGCCGAGTATGCGTTGCCTGTCCGTCAACACGCCGCCTCAAATCTGCGCCAACACGTCTTCCGGGATGTCGGCGTTCGAATACACTTCCTGCACGTCGTCGAGATCCTCGAGCATTTCGAGCATCCTGATCATCGAGCCCGCTTCCTTGACGCCGAGTTCGGCATTGGTCGAGGCGCGCATCGTCACCTGGGCCGACTCGGCCTCGAGCCCCGCCGCAAGCATGCCGTCGCGGACCCGTTCGAAGTCGTCCGGCGCCGTCAGGACCTCGATGGAGCCGTCGTCGTCGACGACGACGTCCTCGGCGCCGGCCTCGATGGCCGCCTCCATGACCGGGTCTTCGCCGCTGTCCGCCGGGAACAGGAGCTGGCCGACCTGGTTGAACAGGTAGTTGACGGAGCCGTCGGCGCCGAGCTTGCCGCCGAACTTCGCGAAGGCGTGCCTGACCTCGGCCACGGTCCGGTTGCGGTTGTCGGTCAGGCAGTCGACCATGACGGCCGTGCCGCCCGGGCCGTAGCCCTCGTAGCGGATCTCGAAGAAGTCGTCGCCGCCGGTCTCGCCCGCGCCGCGCCTGACGGCGCGTTCGATGTTGTCCTTGGGCATCGACTGCCCTTTGGCCTTGTCTACGGCCAGCCTGAGGCGCGGGTTGGCGTCGAGGTCGGAACCGCCCATCTTCGCCGCCACCGTGATCTCGCGGATGAGTTTCGTGAAAAGCTTGCCGCGCTTCTTATCCTGGGCACCCTTGCGGTGCTGGATATTCGCCCACTTGCTGTGTCCTGCCATGCTGTCCTGCTTGTAAAATGCCCAGGTGCAGGCCTCGGCCGGAACGGCCCGCCGAAGCTGCGCGTATCATAACGGGTATTTCCGCTTACGGCACACAACGCAAAGCCTTTCCTATGTCGCCTCCCAGCGCTGAAACTGCCGCCCCCGAGGGCGCCGTCGCGGCGGTCCGCGAGTACCTGGCGGCGCTGCCCGACGACGGCGCCCTCGGCGACTGCATCGCCGAGGGACGCGCGGTGGCGGCCATCCTCGAGCCCTTCGGCCTGCCCGCCGCGATCCAGGCCGCCGTGTATGCGTATCCGGCGTTTCGCGAGAAGTATTTTGACATTAAATCCTTTAAAAATAGAGAGCTAAAAGATCTTTCTCGATTTTTTCTAGGATTAGGCCAGCTCGATCAGTTCTCGCTGCCGCGACACTGGCAGCCCGGCGAAGGACTCGCCGTGCAACAGTCCGAGGCGCTCCGGAAGATGTTGCTCGCCGTCGTCTCGGACGTCCGGCTCGTACTGGTTCGGATTGCGGACCAGCTGCACCGGCTGCGCACCGCCAAACGGGCGCCGAGGGCCGTGCAGGAAGCCCTGGCCCTCGAAACGCGGGAGATATACTCCCCGCTCGCCAACCGCCTCGGCGTGTGGCAGCTGAAGTGGGAACTCGAAGACCTCGCTTTCCGCTACCTCGAACCCGGAACCTATGCGGACATCGCGCGGGCCTTGCGTGAGAAGCGCGGCGAACGGGTCCGGTTCATCGAGGCGTTCCAGAACGTTCTGGAGACCGAACTCGCCGCCGGCGGGATCGATGCCGAGATCTCGGGCCGGCCGAAGCACATCTACAGCATCTGGCGCAAGATGCAGCGCAAGGACCGCGGCATCGAAGCGCTCTACGACATCCGCGCCGTGCGCCTGCTGGTCGAATCGATCGGCGACTGCTATGCCGCGCTGGGCATCGTGCACAACCTGTGGTCCTACATTCCGGGAGAATTCGACGACTACATTGCGAACCCCAAGGACAACGACTACCGGTCGCTGCACACGGCCGTCGTGGGTCCCGAGGGCAAGACCGTCGAGATCCAGATCCGCACGCGTGAGATGCACCGGCATGCCGAACTCGGCGTGGCGGCGCACTGGCGTTACAAGGAAGGCGGCAAATCCCCGGCGGCCTTCGACCAGAAGATCCGCTTCCTGCGGCAACTGCTCGAACCGGCCGACGACGGCGCCGATCTGCTCGACCGGATTCGCGACGATTTCTTCGAAGACCGCGTCTACGCGATCAGCCCCAAGGGCGACGTCGTCGAACTCTGCGCCGGCGCGACACCGCTCGATTTCGCCTATCACGTGCATACCCAGGTCGGCCACCGCTGCCGCGGCGCCAAGGTCAACGGCCGGATCGTGCCGTTGACGTACCGGGTGAAAAACGGCGACCAGATCGAGATCATCACGGGCAGCCAGGCCCAGCCGAGCCGCGACTGGCTGAGCCCGAAACTCGGGTACCTCGCCGGCGCCCGGGCCCGCGCCAAGGTACGCAACTGGTTCCGGCATCAGGACCGCGACCAGCACATGCGCCAGGGCCGCGAGGTCCTCGATCGTGAGCTGGGCCGTCTCGGCGTCCGGGACGTGCCGGGCGATGCAATCGCCAGCCAGCTCAGGTTCAAGGACACCGACGCGCTGTGCGTCGCACTGGGCGCCGGCGACCTGACCGCCGCATCGATCGCGACGGCATTACAGCACATCCGGGGCGCCGAACTCGCCGAGCCCGTGCGGCCGCGGCGGACGCGCAGGACGCGCGCAGGTCCGGGCGGCGCAGCGGTCAGCGGCGTCGGCGACCTGATGTGCAACTTCGCGCGGTGCTGCCGGCCGGTACCGCCGGAGCCGATCGCCGGCTATATCACACAGGGCCGCGGTGTCAGCATCCACCGCCAGGACTGCGGCAATTTCCTGGGCCTGAACCGGCGCCACCCGGAACGAATTCTCGAGATCGGCTGGGGCGAATCGCCTGACGCGGGCGTCTACCCGGTCGATCTCAGCCTGCACGCCTTCGACCGCAGCGGACTCATCCGCGACGTCACGGCCGTGCTCGCCGACGAGGAAGCGAACGTAACGGACCTCAAGAGCCATGCGGACAGGAAGTCGCAGCAGGTCGTCATGGCACTGAGTCTCGAAATCGGGGACTTGCCGACGCTGAGCGCACTGATCGCGAAACTCGAGCAGTTGCCGAACGTCGTCTCCGTGCGGCGCAAAGCCTGAGCCTCAAATTAAGGGATAGAATTAAGGGACAGTTACCTTATCTTCGTGAAGCGCTGCTTTGCTGATATGACCAGGAGAAGATAAGGTAACTGTCCCTTAATTCGTCCCCCTGCCGTCGCCCGGCTTTACGCGGTCGGGGCGGCGCCTCCGTCAACTTTGCGTTTCGCGATATCCGTGGCCAGCGCCATCATCGACGTGAGGTCGCCGAGGTTAGCCGGCACGACGTAGGTGTTGCCCGTCTTGGCCAGGTTCCCGAACTCGCCGATGTACTGTTCGGCGATCCTGAGCTGCATGGCTTCGGGGCCGCCGTCGTCGATCACGGCCTGGGCGATGCGCCGCAGGCCTTCAGCGGTCGCGGTCGCTACCGCGAGAATCGCCTGCGCCTCGCCTTCGGCTTCGTTGATCTGTTGCTGCTTGGCGGCCTCGGATTCCTTGATGACACGCTGTTTCTCGCCCTCGGCCTCGTTGATCTTGGCGTCGCGTTCGCCTTCGGAGGTCAGGATCACGGCGCGTTTCTCGCGCTCGGCGCGCATCTGTTTCTCCATCGCGCCAAGCACATCCTGCGGCGGGTTGATGTTCTTGATCTCGTAGCGCAGTACCTTCACGCCCCAGGGGTCGGACGCCTTGTCGAGTTCGGCAACGACGTTCTGATTGATCGTTCCGCGCTCCTCGAACGTGCGATCGAGATCGATCTTGCCGATCTCGGAACGCAGCGTCGTTTGCGCGAGCTGCGAAATGGCGAACATGTAATTGCCGATCCCGTACGATGCGCGCCCCGGATCGAGGACCTGCATATAGAGTACGCCGTCGACGCCGACCTGGACGTTATCTTTGGTAATACACACTTGCTCGGCGATATCGACCGCCTGCTCCTTCAGCGTGTGTTTGTATGCGGTCTTGTCCACGAAAGGCCAGAGCAGGTGAAACCCCGCGTTGAGCGTCTTGCTGTACTTGCCGAGTCGCTCCACGACATAGGCGTTCTGCTGCGGTACGACGACCGCAATCTTGACGATAACGATCAGTACAACGACGGCAAGAACCAGAAATGCAATAAATGTAGTGTCCATGATATTCATCCCTGTGTCATTCGGCTTCGACGTGCAAGGTCAGGCCGTCGACCTTGACGACCTTCGCGCGAGAGCCGCCGCTGATCGCGGCCCGGCCGACGTTGCGCACGTTCCAATTCGTTCCCCGGTACGCGATACGGGCCTCGGCGCCGGGGCCCAGATCGTCGCTAATCTTCACGGATTCGCCGTCGAGGGGTTCGGGATACCCGGCCGACGTGCCGCGAATTCTCTCATACACGGCACGTCGGAACGTATAGAGGAAGATCAGCGAAAACGCCGCGAATACGGCCACCTGGACCCAGAGCGGCATCGCAATTCCCAGCAATTCCGCCAATCCGACCAACAGTGCGGAAAGACCTATAAACATCAGGAAGAACTGCGCGTCCACCCCGAGGAGCTCGGCGCCAAGCAGAACTCCACCGACGATCGTCCATTGCCACCACGTCACGATTTTCCTCCCAAGCTTGCAATGCGGGCCACTATAGCCTGAAACCCGCCGGAGCGGCAGTTTGAAGCGCGGACAGCCCGTCCTCAGATGCGTTACCATCCCGCGAGCCGCCGGGAAGAGATGACAAAGGGGAACGGCATGCAGGAAATCGTCGGCACGATCAGTGGTCTCTTGTGGGAACCGACCCTGGTCTACGTACTGCTCGGGACCGGGCTGTTCTTCTCCATCCTGACGCGCTTCGTGCAGGTGCGCCTGTTCGGAGAGATGTGGCGCCTGCTTTTTTCCGGCAAGGAATCCGATCGCGGCATCTCCTCGTTCCAGGCGCTCGCCGTGTCGCTGTCGGGTCGTGTCGGCACGGGCAATATCGCCGGCGTCGCCGCCGCCATCGGCATCGGCGGGCCCGGCGCCGTGTTCTGGATGTGGGTCGTCGCGTTCCTCGGCGCCTCGACGGCCTACGTCGAATCGGCGCTCGGCCAGATCTACAAAGAAGAGGACGAAGGCCAGCTGCGCGGCGGCCCGGCCTACTACTTCGAAAAGGCGCTCGGCCAGAAATGGTATGCATGGATCTTCGCGGTCTCGACGATCGTCGCGGTCGGACTGCTGCTGCCGACCGTTCAGTCGAATGCGATCGGCGCCGCCGTCGAACTCGCGTTCGGCGGCGGCGCGACCCTCGAGACCCGCCTCGGCAGCGTCAGCACCACGAAGCTCGCCACCGCGAGTTTCGTCGTCATCGTCCTCGGTATCATCATCTTCGGCGGCGTCAAGCGCATCGCGCATTTCACGCAGGTCGTCGTACCGATCATGGCCGTGGGTTACATCGTCATGTCGGTCGGCATCGTCGTCTACCATATCGATGCGCTGCCCGGCATCGTCACGCTGATCGTCTCCGATGCGTTCTCGCCGATGGCGGGACTCGGCGCGGCAATCGGCTGGGGCGTCAAGCGCGGCGTCTACTCGAACGAGGCCGGCCAGGGATCGGGCCCGCATGCTGCCTCGGCGGCGGAGGTGCAGCACCCGGCCCAGCAGGGACTCGTGCAGGCGTTCTCGGTGTACATCGACACGCTGTTCGTCTGTTCGGCGACGGCTTTCATGATTCTGATTACGAACCAGTACTACGTCGCCGACCTCGGCCCGGAAATCACGGGCGGCGTGCTCGCCACGACGATCGAGGCGAACAGCCCGGCGTTTACGCAGCTCGCGCTCGAAAGCGTGCTCGGCGGATTCGGGCGGGTGTTCGTAGCCGTCGCGCTGTTTTTCTTCGCCTTCACGACCCTGCTCGCCTACTACTACATTGCCGAGACCAACGTTGCATACATCCGGCGTTCCTTCCGCTTCCCGGGCGAGCTGACGATCATCAAGATCGTGCTGCTCGGCGCCGTCTTCTACGGTACGGTGCGCACCGCCGACCTCGCATGGGGCCTGGGCGACATCGGCCTCGGCATCATGGCCGGACTCAACATCGTCGGTATTCTCATCCTGTATTTCATGGGCGCGCCCGCGCTCAAGGCGCTGAAAGACTACGAGGAGCAACGCAAGGCCGGCGTGACGGATTTTACCTTCGACCCCGTCAAGCTCGGAATCCGAAACGCAGACTTCTGGGAACGGCAGCCGTAGTCAAAATACGGTGCCAGTCACCTTAAACCCGGTTTAAGGTGACTGGCACCGTATTTTGACCGGCACCGTATTAACGGTTGGGGAAATTCAAGGCGCGGTTATCGACCGCGAGCGCCGCCTCGTGCACGGCTTCCGCAAGCGACGGATGCGCATGAATCGTGCGCTGAACGTCTTCCGTCGATGCATTGAATTCGAGCGCGAGCACGGCCTCGGAAATCAGCTCGCCCGCCATCGGGCCGACGATGTGCACGCCGAGGATCTCGTCGTCGTCTTTCGATGAGACGATCTTGACGAATCCCGACGTGTTCTCCATCGCCTTTGCGCGGCCGCTCGCCATGAACGGGAATTGCCCGGTCTTGTAGGGGCGTCCGCCGGCCTTGACCTCCTCCTCGGTCTTGCCGGCCCATGCGATCTCCGGGTTCGTGTACAGGACCGACGGTATCACGGCGTAGTTCATCTCCGCGGTTTCGCCCGCGATCAGGTCGGCAACCATGACGCCTTCTTCCGAACCCTTGTGCGCGAGCATCGGGCCCCTGACGCAATCACCGATGGCGTACACGCCCTTGACGCGCGTTCGACACTCGTCGTCGACGGCGATGAAACCGCGCTCGTCGAGCTGTATGCCGGCATCCTCGGCGAACAGATCGTTCGTCACCGGACGGCGGCCGACGGCCACTACGAGCTTGTCGACCTCGAGCGATTGCGCACCGTTCCCGTCCTCGTACTCGACCGCAACGCCGCCCTTGCCCGCCGTCGCTTTCCCGACCGTGGCGCCGAGCTTTATGTCGATGCCCTGCTTCCTGAACTCGGCCGCTGCGAGCTTCGCGACGTCGCGGTCGGCCATGTACAGGAAATCCTCCAGGGCCTCGAGGACGGTCACTTTCGAGCCGAGGCGCGACCAGACGCTCCCGAGCTCCAGGCCCACGACGCCGGCGCCGACGACGCCGAGCGTTTCCGGTACCGCGTCGAGTTCGAGCGTATCCCAGGAATCGATGATCCTCTCGCCGTCGAATTTCGCGACGGGCAGCTCGATCGGCTCCGAACCCGAAGCCAGGATCACATGATCGGCCGAAACGATCTCCCGCTCCCCTTCGACGGACGTGAACTCGACCTTCTTGCCCTTGAGCAGTTTGCCGTGACCGACGAGTCCTTCGACTTTCGCCGCTTTGAAAAGACCCGCGATACCCCCGGTCAGCTGGCGAACGATGCCCGCGCGGCGCTTCTGCATTGCAGCGACGTCCATCTCGAGACCGCCCGTCCTGATGCCGTGCTTTTCGAATTCGTGTTCGGCACGGTGATACAGCTCGGAGGATTCCAGCAGCGCCTTGGACGGAATGCACCCGGCGTTCAGGCAGGTCCCGCCGAAGGCGTTCCTGCCGTCCTTGTTCTTCCATTCGTCGATACATGCGACGGACTTGCCGTGTTGCGCCGCGCGAATGGCGGCGACATATCCGGCCGGCCCTGCGCCGATGACGATTACGTCGAAACTTCTGCTCATCGAGTGTCGTGTCCCGTTATGTTCGGCTCAAAGCTGCAGCAGCAGGCGTGACGGATCCTCGAGTTGCTCCTTGATCGACACGAGGAACTGCACGGCTTCCCTGCCGTCGATGATCCGGTGATCGTAGGTCAGCGCGAGATACATCATCGGTCGCGCCGCGATCTCCCCGTCGACGACCGTCGGGCGTTGCTGGATGGCGTGCATGCCGAGGATCGCGCTTTGCGGCTGATTGAGGATCGGCGTCGACATCATCGATCCGAAAATGCCGCCGTTGGTAATCGTGAACGTGCCGCCGGTCAGATCGTCCATGCCGATCGTGCCGTCCTGCGCTTTCTTTGCGAGCTCGCCGAGCGCGGCCTCGAAATCCGCGAAACTCATTTGATCGACGTCGCGCACTACCGGCACCATCAGGCCGCGGTCGCTGGACACCGCGATGCCGAGGTCGAAGTAATTGTGATAGACGATGTCGTTGCCTTCGACCGACGCGTTGACGACCGGGAATTTCTTCAGCGCCTCGACCGAGGCCCTGGCGAAGAACGACATGAAACCGAGGCGAACCCCGTGCGTCTTTTCGAAGTCATCGCGGTAACGCTTGCGCAGCGCGATGACTTCGGTCAGGTCGACCTCGTTGAAGCTCGTCAACATTGCGGCGGTCTGCTGCGCCTCGACGAGGCGCTCCGCAATGCGCGCGCGCAGACGCGTCATCGGCACGCGCTTTTCTTCACGTGCGGCGCCGTCCGCCGCGGTCTCGGCGCCGGCGTCGGGCGTCGGGTCGCCGGGCGTGACCTCGCCCGTACTCTCCGACTTCAGGAATGCCATGACGTCCGCCTTGGTGATGCGCCCGTCCTTGCCCGTCCCCGTGACCATCGTGGCATCGAGGTCGTGCTCCTCGAGCAGGCGCCGCACGGCCGGACTGGTTTTCGCGGAGCCCCTGCTCGCCTTCGGCGCAGGCGCGGCGTTCGTTTCGACGTCTTTCTTCGCCGGTGCGGCCGCGGCCTCGCCTTCTTCGAGGATCGCGAGCACATCGCCCGCAACGACCGTCGAACCGTCCTCTGCCACGATCTTCGCGAGCTTACCGGCGGCGGGCGCCGGCACCTCGAGCACGACCTTGTCGGTCTCGAGGTCGACGAGGTTCTCGTCGCGGGCGACGCCCTCGCCGACCGCCTTGTGCCACGCGACCAGGGTCGCGTCGGTCACGGACTCGGGAAGTTGCGGCACCTTGATCTCGATACTCATTACGTCTTCCGTTTCGTTTTCTCAGGCTTCCTGACCCTGCTCGCATCGGTATCGATGTCGAGCGCGGCTTCGACGAGCGCCTGCTGCTGTTGCAAATGCACCTTGAACACGCCGGATGCCGGCGCTGCGGCGCCCGGACGCCCGGCGTAGTAGAGCTGTTGACGTTCGGGGAGCGGCTCCTGCAAGCGGTGCTTGATCTGGTACCAGGCGCCCTGGTTCAAAGGCTCCTCCTGGCACCAGACGATCTCCTCGACGTGTGCGTATTGCTCGACGATTTCGGCATACTGAACGATCGGGAACGGATACAGCTGCTCGATCCGGATGATCGCGACGTCGTCGATCCCATGGACTTCGCGCGCCTCGAGCAGGTCGAAATAGACCTTGCCGCTGCAGAACACCAGGCGGCGCGTCTTGTCAGGCTGAATCGCCTCGACCTCGGGGATAATCAGCTCGAAACGCCCGCTCGACAGTTCCGTCAGCGGCGACACCGACATCTTGTGTCTCAGGAGGCTCTTCGGCGTCAGGACGATCAGCGGCTTGCGGAAATTTCGTACGTGCTGTCTTCTCAGCATGTGGAACATCTGCGCCGGCGTCGACGGCACGCACACCTGCATGTTGTGCTCGGCGCAAAGCTGCAGGAAGCGCTCGAGACGAGCCGACGAATGCTCGGGTCCCTGCCCTTCGTACCCGTGCGGCAGGAACATCGTCAGACCGCAGAGGCGGCCCCACTTGGCTTCGCCCGAACTGATGAACTGGTCGATGAGGACCTGCGCACCGTTCGCGAAATCGCCGAACTGGGCTTCCCAGATGACGAGCGTGTCGGGCGCCGTGCTGGCATAGCCGTACTCGAAGCCGAGAACGGCCTCTTCGGACAGGAACGAATCGATGATGCGAAAGGCGTTCTTGCGGTCGACGATTCGCTCGAGCGGCGTGTACTCGCGATTGTTGAGCTGGTTGTGCAGCACGGCGTGACGGTGGAAAAAGGTGCCGCGGCCGCTGTCCTGGCCGACCAGCCGCACGTCGTGCCCCTCCGCGAGCAGCGACGCATAGGCCATCGTCTCGGCGAAGCCCCAGTCCATGTCCATGTCGCCTCTGGCCATCTTCAGGCGATCGTCCATGATGCGCTGCACGCGACCGTGCGGCTTCAGATCGGACGGATACGTCGTGATCGCCTCGCCGAGCGTCGCCGCCGTCCTCGGGCTGATCGTCGTGTCCGTGGGGTCGTCCCACTCCGTATTCAGGAACGGCGCCCAGTCGACCGTGAACTCGTTGCCGATCATTCCCAGGCTCGATTTCGGCACCGGTTCGCCGCGGTCGAGGCGGTCGCGGTACGCATCCTGCAGCTCGGCGGCCGTCGTCGCCCCGATGACGCCTTTCGCTTCGAGTTCGTCCGCGTACAGCGCACGCGTCGTCGGGTGGCCCTTGATACGCCCGTACATGATCGGCTGCGTGGCCGCAGGCTCGTCCGCCTCGTTGTGACCGTGACGCCGGTAACAGACGAGGTCGATCACGACGTCCTTCCTGAACTTCTGCCGGTACTCGAGCGCGAGGCGGCTCACGAACAATGCGGACTCGGGGTCGTCGCCGTTCACGTGGAAGATCGGCGCCTCGATCATCTTTGCGACGTCGGAGCAGTAGTCCGTCGAGCGTGCATCCGACGGCCGGCTCGTCGTGAACCCGATCTGGTTGTTGACGACGATGTGCACGGTGCCGCCGGTTCGAAACCCGTTGGTCTGCGACATCTGGAAGGTCTCGGTGACCACGCCCTGTCCCGCGAACGCTGCGTCGCCGTGCACGAGGACGGGCAGCACTTCTTCGCGTTGCAGGTCGCCGCGACGCTGCTGGCGTGCGCGTACCGACCCCTGCACGACCGGATTGACGATCTCGAGATGCGACGGGTTGAAGGCCAGCGCGATGTGCACGTTGCCGCCGGGCGTCTTCATGTCCGCCGAGAAGCCCTTGTGGTACTTGACGTCGCCCGAGCCCTTCAGCTCGTCGGGGTCGTAGTTGCCTTCGAATTCCTCGAA
The DNA here is from genome assembly GCA_022360335.1 of Pseudomonadota bacterium. Taxonomy (GTDB): domain Bacteria; phylum Pseudomonadota; class Gammaproteobacteria; order Steroidobacterales; family Woeseiaceae; genus UBA1847. The sequence continues at coordinate 4,055 of JAKSCZ010000474.1, read as the reverse complement.
CAGTTCCTCGGGATTCTTGCCGAGAACGTTGACGAGCACGTTGATGCGGCCGCGGTGCGCCATGCCGATGACGATTTCCCTGACGCCGGCGATACCGCCCTGCTGGATGATGTCGTCCAGCACCGGGATCAGGCTCTCGCCGCCTTCGAGCGAAAACCGCTTCTGGCCGACGTAGCGCGTATGCAGGTAACGCTCGATGCCCTCGGCGCTCGTCAACTGTTCGAGCGTCCAGATGCGCTCCCTGTCCGTCAGGTGATCGGCCGCGGCCGTCCGTTCGAAGCGCCGGCGCAGCCACAGGCGCTCGCGCGCGCGGGAGATATGCGCAAACTCGATACCGACCTTGCCGCAGTAGATCGACTTCAGCAGGGCGAGGATGTCGCGCAGCTTCATACGCTCGTTCTGCGTCCCGGCGAGTCCGCCCGTAAAGAACTCGGCGTCCATGTCCGCCTCGGTCAGGCCGAGATAGTCGAGCTTCAGGACGCCGGGGACGCGGCGGTCCATCAGGCCGAGCGGATCGATATCGGCGATCTGGTGGCCGCGGAGACTGTAGACCTGTATCAGCCGCGATACGGCCGCCTGCTTCTGGGCGGACGTAACCGGCCTGCCCGACGCCCGCGCCGTGACCCTGCCGCCCCGGCGGCCTTCTCTCGCTGCGCCGCGCAGCTCGTCGCGAATCCTCGAGTGCACGATCTCGGCGCCGGGGTCGCCCATCGATTCGAAATACCCGCGCCAGCCGGCCGGCACGCCGGCCGGGTCCTCGAGGAATCGCTCGTACAGCCGCTCGACGGCCGCCGCATTGCCCCCGAACAGCGGCGTGGACGCCAGTTGGTCCTTTATGGAAGTAGCCATTGTTTCAAAGACCTGGGATGCACCGTAACGGCAACCGTGGACTGCCCTCGGCCGGGCCGAAAAAAGGGGCGCTAGTTTATCCCAAGCGCCCCTTCAGTGGAATCCGGCAAGCGTAACGAAAGGTCGCTACATGAGTCGGAACAGATTGACCAGTTCGTAACAGACGAGGCAGGCGTAGAGGCTGAAGAAAACCGTCAGCAGCAGGCCCGTGCGGAAGCGGTTGAGGAAGCGCGACTTCGCGAGAAAAACGAGCACGAAGATGCCGAGGGCCGTCATCGCGAGCTTGGTGCCAGTGAACGTCGCCGTGCCCTGGGACATGACGGCCTTCATTACGGGGTTCGCCTCGACCATGCCCCGCTCGAGCAACAGCAAGGTCAGGAAAGCGTCCGCACAGGAAAGGAGCATCGTGCCCGTCGCGAGGAAGAACAGCCAGGGATGATGCCAGTCGAGGAAGATGACCCCGTCGTCCCCGACCCGGCGATGCACGCGGCGCCGCGACAGCGTGAATCCGTAGACCACCGTACGCCAGTTGAACCGGCGGCGGTCCGCCCCGTCACGCTGTTCGACGATTGCCGTTCCGTATTCCACAGCTTCCGCGTCAGTCCTTTTTGCCGTCTTGATCCGCGCTCGCCGTAACGTCCAGCAGATACGCGATCAGGGCATCCCTGTCGCTCTGCCTGAGCACGCCGGCAAACACCATCCGGTTCCCGGGCAGGAACTGTCCCGGCTGCGCCAGCCAGGCATTCAGAGCGTCGGGTGTCCAGACGAAATCGGCGTCGCGCAACGCCGCCGAATACTCGAAGTCGCCCTGCGACCCGGCTTCCGTACCGAAGAACCCGTACAGCACAGGACCGATCGTGTTCGGCCCGCCCCGATCGAGACTGTGACACGCCTTGCAGATTTGCGCCTGCCGCTCCCCTCGCGACCGGTCCGCCGACGCGTAGGGCTCGGCGGCCAGGTATTCCCCGACCGTCAGAACCTGCTGGTCCCCGAGCGTCGCTGCAGTCGGCAGCGACGCCGTGCCCGACCCGGTTCCGGGTCCGTCGGATTCCCTGCCGCAACCGGCGACGATCGTCACCAGCGCGGCGGCTGCAAGCAGCCCGAAGTGCCTTGCCAATGCCAAACCCCGAAACCTTTGCCAGTAAGGACTATAGAGCAATTGGCGTGCCGGCGTCGCATCGATCCGGTCCGACGTATTTTTTGCGGCAACGCTGCCCGCAATTACCCACCGATTGTATAAATACCCGACACCGTTTCGGGCGCCGCGTTGGACCGGCGCGCGATTCCGGGGATAATCCCGGGACGATAGAGGGCATCGGGGGAGACAGATGAAGGCCTACACGGGCGTCCTTCCGAACGGCGAGGCGATCCGCTACGTGGATCGAAAACGCTGGCTCTGGCTGCTGTCGCTGTTCTTCCCTCTGCAGGTTCTCGTCGGCGTCTGGCTGCACGCGGCCACCGGTTACGAACTCTGGTTGCTGCTGCCGTTCGTTTCGAGCTATGTCCTGACGCCGCTCCTGGACTGGCTGATCGGCGAAGACACGAACAATCCGCCCGACGAAGTGATCATGCAGCTCGAACGGGATCGCTACTACCGGCGGCTGACCTACGCCGTCGTCCCCCTGCACTACGTGACGCTCTTTACCTGTGCCCTCTATGCGGCCAACGCGGGACTCAGCGCATGGGCGTTCGCGGTTCTCGCCGCCATGGCCGGCTTGACGGCGGGTCTCGCGATCAACACCGGGCACGAACTCGGGCACAAGAACTCGAGACTCGAAAAGACGCTGGCAAAGCTCGTGCTGGCGGTGCCGGCCTACGGGCACTTCACGGTAGAGCACAACCGCGGCCACCATATGGCGGTTTCGACGCCGGAAGACGAGGCGAGTGCGCGCATGGGCGAGAGCATCTACCGGTTCGCCCTGCGTGAGATTCCCGGCGCGTTCGCACGGGCGTGGCAGATAGAGCTGGAGCGCCTGCGGTCGCGCGGTTTGCCGCCGTGGCACCACAGCAACCCGATTCTGCAGTCCTATGCGGTCAGCGCCGCGATCGCGGTGATTCTCGTCGTCTCGGCCGGCTGGCCGGCGGTGCCGTTCCTGCTCGTTCATCATGTATTCGCGTACTGGCAACTGACGAGCGCAAATTACATCGAGCACTACGGGCTGTTGCGCCAAAAGCTGCCGAACGGCAAATACGAGCGCTGCGAGCCGCATCACTCGTGGAACTGCAATTACCTCCTCAGCAACCTCGCGCTGTTCCACCTCGAGCGCCACTCGGATCACCACGCGCACCCGTTGCGCCGCTACCAGTCGCTTCGGCACTTCCCCGATTTGCCGCAGCTGCCGAACGGCTATTTCGGCATGTACCTTCTCGCCTACCTGCCGCCGTTGTGGTTCAGGTTCATGGACAGACGCCTGATGGCGCTGCCGCACGTCGACGGCGACCTGGACAAAGTCAACGTCGATCCGAAAACGCGGGCTTCGATCTTCCTGAAGTGGGGGCGCGACAAGACGGAAGAACCGGCCGTTACGGACCTGCCCTGACGCCGACCGGGGCCGAATCTCCCGATTTCGACGGGAAACGCACGCTGCAGACGGCCGGCCCGTCTCCCAGACTGGCCGGATGCATTCATCGCCGCCGCTCAAGCATGTCGTCGCGGTCCTGGTCGCGACGGTCGCCGCGCTGCTCCTGCGGGCATCGCTGCAAATCCGACTGCTCGAGGAGGGATACGATCCGCTGCTGGCGGCGGACCTGTCCTACCTGGCCGTCCCTCCGCTACTGGCCCTGCTCCTGTTCCCGGTGATAGCCAAGGATCGCCGCCACATCCGCGCCAGCTTTCGGCCGAGCGACCTGTCCCTCGGCATCGTGCTGTGCGCGGCCGGGATCGGGGTCCTCGTCCGCATCGTCTGGCACGGTAGCGCAGTAGCCCGCGCAGCGTTCGGGGCGGAACCGGGCGCCGCTGCCGGCGACGTAGTCGTTCGCTACGACTGTCCGGCTGTCCACCTGATTCTGCTGTCGCTCGTCGTCACCTCGCTCATGCTACCGATCGTCGAAGAGCTGACCCACCGGGGCTACGTGCAATCGTACCTCAGCCGACTCGGGCCGGTCGGTGCCGTAGCCGTATCGACCGCCGTATTCGTCGTTCTCCACCCCCGATCGAGCTGGCCGTTCGCAGCCTTCGGCGGCGTCGTCATCGGTACCTGCTTCTG
>JAKSCZ010000012.1 GCA_022360335.1 Pseudomonadota bacterium | reverse complement strand
GCATTTTCTCGAAATCGACCTTGTAGGTGTTGGTTTGCGCATCGCGCATGATGGCGCCCTGCTCCATGAAGAAGTGGAAACGCAGCATGTTGGCCTGGCCATGGGCGCTGGCGCCGCCGAACCGCATCGAGCGGAAGATACCGGCCACGAAGGTCGCGTAGTAGTCCTTGATGTCGCCTTCCAGCTCGCCCTTCTTCAGCAATTCACCGATCATGTACAGGCCGAGAATGTCGGCCTTGCCTTCCTCGATCGGGGAGCTCTTCTCTTTGAGCGCTTCGCGCACGGTGCCTTTGCCGTCGATGGTGTTCTTGATGCCGAGGCCGTGCGCCACCTCGTGGAACATCGTCCCGGCGAAAAACGCATCGAACGTAATGAATTCACGTTGCGATTCGTCGATCAGCACGTCGGCAATCGGCTCGAGGATCTTCTCGTATTTGGCCTGCATGGCGTTCTTGAGCTGCAGCCGCCGGGATCCTTTTTCGAGCTGAACCCGTTCGTCGTTGGGCAGGTTGATTGCGATCGTCTTCGAGCCCGCGTTACTGTGCCCGGCGTAGTAGACGACATCGTAGGCGTTGAGATCCGCATTCGTGCCCGGCGATTCCGCCTTGTACTCATCGGGCACGGGCAGCCCTTCCTGCAGCGCCGGGAGAAAGCCCGCGAAGCGGGCCAGGCGCTCGCTCCACTCGAGATCCTTGATCAGGACGTACGCTTCGTACGCTGTGCGGTAACCGAACAGTCTGTCCATGTACGTCTCGATCGGCCCGATGACGACGTCGACGGCGTTGTCCTTGACGTCCATCCAGTAGCTGTCGCTGAGCTGGAAGTCGTCGCTGATCAGCGCGGCCGCGCGCAGCTTCAGGTAGTTCGCGAAATCGGGACTCTCCGCGAACTTCGCGGCCTCGCGCAAGAGGCGCGCCGCAGCGGCAAGCTCCCCGGCATACTCGACATGATACGGAACGAGTTCCAGCGCGCCGGTCGTGTCGCGACGAACGAACGAATAAGCGTCGGTCTTGCCCGGCAGGTACGCCTCCTCGAACTCTTCCTTGCTCATGTCGGCCGGGTAGAACCTCGCGCCGAGCGACTTGGCATCGAAGCCGTCCATGAACGGCTTGTCGTCGTCGAGCGCATCCCAGGGGCCGTAATTGAGTTCTGCGAACCGGCGGACCCGGTCGTCGGCGATCGAGCCGAGCCACGCTTCGTAGTCCTCGCCGAAGGACTGTCGCCAGAAGAGATCGTCCATGATCTGCGCGGCGTCGATCAGCAGTACGATCATCCGCTTCTGCCCCCCGGTCAGGTGCGAGAGGTCGGCCGTCAGCGTGAAATCGGCGTAGATCTCGGGGCGAACGTCCGCTTTCCCGAGCGGTGAGATCGTGACGTCCGGCGGCGTTTCCTCGGCACAGGAAACGACGAGCGCCGACAGCAGAACGACGCCCAGCGGGCGGAGCAGCTTGCTTGTGTTCACGGTTTTCCCCAAAAGAAAGCGAGACCGCGCATTATCGCACACGGTCAGAGATCGATGAGTTCGACATCCCGGTCACTCATCCCGTGACCCAGGAACCGGCCGCCGACGCGTGCGAAGCGCGTCACGCCGTCCGTGGCGAGCAGACGCAGGGTTCCCGGCGACCGGCCGCTGCGTCGCGCCCCGTCCGTCTCGAGCGCTGCCGCGACGAACCCCGCCGTCGTACTCGCCGAGTCGATCAGTACCGCGTCGGCGGCGGCGACGGCGCGAATCGTGTCGATCAACAGCGGAAAGTGCGTACATCCCAGGATGATCGTATCGGTCCGCGCGCCGCCGGCTTCGCAGAGGTAGCGGCGTACGATCGCGCGTGCGATCTCGCCGTCGCTCCAGCCCTCCTCGGCCAGGGCGACCAGCATCTCGCAGGCTTTCTCGCGAACTTCCGCGCCGGCGTCCCGCCCGGCGATCGCATCGCGGTACGCGTGCAGCCCGACGGTCGCTTCGGTCGCAAGCACGAGATGCCGGCCTCCGGGCCGCGCTTCCACGGCCGCCGTGGCGCCGGGTTCGACGACGCCGACCACCGGAAGCGGATCGAGCGCGGCGCGCAGCGCGCCGAGTGCGACTGCCGACGCCGTGTTGCAGGCCACGACGAGCAATTTGATGCCTTCCTGCTGCAGCCTCTCCGCCGCTTGTGTCGCATAGCGCTCGATCGATGCCGGGCTCTTCGTGCCATAGGGGAGACGCGCCGTATCGCCGAGGTAGACGAGGTTCTCGTTCGGCAGCGTTTCCCGAATGGCTTTGAGGACGGTCAGGCCCCCGACGCCCGAATCGAACACGCCGATCGGCAACTCATTGTGCGATTTGTCGCTCATGGTCGCATTGTGCCGAAGGACCGCTGTCTGTGGAATAATCCGCCCCGATTCTTTCGCCCTCGGAAAACGACGTGCAAAAGCTCCTGTACGGCATCATCGCTGCGATCGCGCTGCTGATCCTCATCGGCTTCGCGTTGCCGAGTGCACACCGCGTCGAAGTGTCGATCGAGATCGATGCGCACCCGGCGACCGTGTTCGCCCTGGTCAACGATTTCAGGCGGTTCACGCTGTGGGCGCCCTGGAGCGACGTGGACCCGGAGGCCCGCTACAGCTATTCGGGAAACAGGCGGGGCGAAGGCGCGGTCCTCACCTGGGACGGCGCGCTCATCGGCAGCGGCGTCCAGGCCATCGTCGAAAGCAGACCGCACGAGTATGTCGGCATCGTCATCAATCCCGGCGAACCCGGCGAAGCACGGTCCTGGTTCCGCCTCGCGCGCGGCGCGGGGACGACGATCGTGCACTGGGGATTCGAAGCGGACTACGGCATGAATATCGTCGGCCGGTATTTCGCGTCGATGCTGGGCGGCGTCGTTGCCCGCGACTACCGGATGGGCCTGGGCAAGCTCGGGGAACTCGCGGAGAGCCTCCCGAGCGCCGATTTCGGCGACATCGGGATCGAGCACATCGTCGTCGAACCCGTCGAGATCGCCTACCGGCAGACGGTGTCCCGGCCGGAGCCGGCCGCCCTGTCGAAAGCGATGGGCGAGGCTTACTTCGAGATTCTCAGGTTCATCGACGGGCACGGGCTGCGGGAGGCCGGCGCGCCCCTGTCGATCGCACGCGGTTACCGCGGCTCGGACCTCGTTTTCGACTCGGCGATTCCGGTGCGCGGCGTGACGGCCGAAACGCCGCGCGACGGACCGGCCGTCGGAATCGGGACGACCTACGGCGGGCCCGCGATCCGTGTGAGGCACGTCGGCTCGTACCGGGACCTCGCGACGACGCACCGCAAGATCGCGGCCTATCTGGCCGCACTGGGTATCGCGCGCAACGGCGACGCCTGGGAGTCTTATGTAAGCGACCCGGGCAAGGTCGGGGAAGAAGAACT
>JAKSCZ010000175.1 GCA_022360335.1 Pseudomonadota bacterium | reverse complement strand
GGTTTACGTCGCAGACGGCGACGGATCGCGCGAAGCCGTCGTAAAGAGCCCGGACGGCGCCGTCCTGACCGGGACCGAACTGACGATCCGTCTGTCGAACCGCGAGCGGCTGCACGTCACCAGGGGCCGCGCGGCGCTGCTGCAGCTCGATTTCGATCTCGACGCCTCGCACGAAGTCGACATGACCCGGACGCCGGCGGATGCATTTGCCGAGCAGTTCATCATCGCCGAGGTTTCCCCGGTCGATGAAAAGGACATCCGGGTGCGCGGCCCGCTTGCCGCGGTCGATGGCGACGAGATGACCTACACGGTCGCGATTCGACCGTTCCACGATCGCGACGGCGATTTCGGCCGCGTCACGGTTCACGTCACGAACGACACCGGGTTCGAGGTCGATGAAGCGCTCTACGTCGGCAGCGACGGCCTGCGGGCGCTCGAAGCCGCCGGCCAGGGGACGCCCACCGTCGCCGCCGGCACGCTGACGGTCGCCGAGCGCCGCTTTACCGCGCACACCGTGCTCGCCGGTTCGAGCGTACCCGGCATCGATCGGGACGCCGTCGTCGGCAACGTGATCAAACGCGAAGGCACGAGCCTGACGGTGCGCGGCGCGACGATCATACCGTCGGACCGCCGGGCGCACTTCCACGACGACGTCGTCGTCGAAATCGGCCCGAATACCAAGGTATTCCGCGACGGCGACCGGCAGGGCGACCTCGGCATCGATGCGATCTCGATCGGCCAGCGCGTGACGATCCGCGGCACGCAGGGAGGCACGCCGAGCACCGGCGCCGGCGCACCGCAGATCCCGTTCGATGCGACGGAAGGCGCGGTGCGCATGCACCCGACCCGCCTGAGCGGCATCGTCAACACGGTGATGCCCGGGCAGGCGGACATCAGGCTGCACAGCATCGACCGCCGCCGGGCGAGCATCTTCGATTTCACGGGCAGCGGCGTTTCGCCCGACCAGGACGCGGACCCGGACAACTACGAAATCGACACGGGCGACCTGACGCTCGCCGCATTCGCCGCCGGCAAACCGATCGTCGCCAGGGGCTACCCGAGCGCATTCGGCGCAGCGCCGCCCGACTTCCTCGGCCGCACGGTCGTCGATTTCGCCGGCGTGCGCAGCAAGCTCGGCTTCGCCTGGAACGCCGCGGGAACGCCGGCGCCGTTCACGAGCATCGGTGCCGACGGCATCGTGCTCGACAACGACAACGACGACGTCGGCGTACGCCATCACGTCAGGCAGGGTCCCGTACTGATCGACCTGACGGCGCTGGACTCCGATACGACGATCGTGCCGCGCGAATCCGGCCGCAAAGCCTTCTACCTCAAGAGCGCCGACAGCCTCCGGATGTACTCGGACTTCGTCGACTTCGTCGACGACCTGAACGCCAGCCTGGACGGTGCGACGGCCGCCCGGTCGATGCACGCGTCCGGCACGTACGACGCGAACGCCAACGTGTTCACGGCATACAAGATCGGCGTATACCTTCTCGAGCCCTGATCGCCGGTAAGCAGGTTCCCCCGCCCGGCTTATCGACCGGCTCAGCCCCGCCGATGAAAATCGGCGGGTTTTTTTTGGCCATGGACGGCCTTGTGCCGCGCAGCACAGAAAAGTGCGAGAGCGGCGTTCACCAGGGCAGTTGCGCGACCTCGCCCTGCCGCGGCCAGGCCCGGCGGTCGGCAAGCGCTTCGAGTTCCTCGATACGATCGCCGGGCTGCGGATGCGTCGACAGGTAGGTCAGGATATCGGTGAGCGAATCGTCTCCGTCGTCCCAGCGTTCGAACAGACGCCACGCCTCGTCGACGTGGCCGTATTGCGTGTACACGAGCTCGAGGCCGAATTCGTCCGCCGCCGTCTCCTGCTTGCGGCTGAAGCTGCGCAGCGCGAGGTCGGCTACCGTGATACCGAGATTCGAGACGTCGGCGCCGGTCGTCGCCGTGAAGAACAGCGACAGCACGATCCCGCGGCCGAGCGCCCGCAGATGATCCCGGTTGCGGTAGTGGCCGAGTTCGTGGCCGAGCACGAACGCGAGCTCGTTCTCCGACTCGACCTGGTCGAGCAGCCCGCGCGTTACGACGATCAGTCCGCCCGGGAACGCCATCGCATTGGATACGGAGGAGTCGTCGATCTCGACGCGGAACTCGTACGGCGAATCGGCCCAGTGGAAAGCCAGCCTGTCGACGAGCCGCTGGGTCCCGGTCAGGCGATCATCGTCCGGCGCGACGGTGACGAGATCGTCAGGCAGCCAGTCGCGGAACAGCGCGGCCTCTTTCTCCGGCGGGACGAAATACAGCGCGATCTCGACGAGGAAGACCAGCACGACGGCGATGACGGCGAAGATCGCCCCCAGACCGGCGATCAGGGTGCCCGCCTCGACGAGCGGATGCGTGTCGCTGACGTTGATCCCGCCGCGCGGCTGCTTCGGGACGTACTTCAAAGGCGTTCCGGCGAGGCGAAACGATCCGCGCTCGCGAATCGCGACGCGAACCTGACGGCCGTGCCGAACGCCAGCATCTCGACGCCGGCCGTGCCGTTGCCGTCATTGCGGGAATTGGCGAGCCGCGACGTCTCGAGACGCACGTTGAAAACTGCATCGTAACCGTCCGAGCGCGCTGCCTCGATCATACGCAGCAGCGCTTCGCGCCGCGCTCGCTCGAGCAGCGGCTCGTAGGTCCTGACGCGGCCGCCGATCAGCCCGCGCAGGCCCGCGATGACGCGCTTGAAGTAGTCCGGCGACACCACGATGCTGCCGCTGACCAGCCGCCCCGACGCCACCTTCCAGTCGTCGGGCATCGTGTCGAAGGAAACGACGGGGTAGCGGCGGTATTCCTCCTCACGCTTGCGGATTCGGCGGAAGTGGCGCTTCTCGATATACGTGCCGATCAGATACGCCGCCATCAGCAACAGCAGCGGGAAGCCGAAATTGAACAGCAGGCTGAAGATCCGGACGCTATCCATCTCACTCGACCCTGACGGCGGTCCCGTAGGCGAAGAGCTCCGCCGCGCCCTGCGATATCGAGCTCGTTGCAAAGCGCACGTTGACGACGGCGTTTGCGCCCATCGACGCCGCCTGTTCGATCATCCTGTCGGTCGCTTCGGTTCGCGAATCCTGGAGCAGCTCCGTGTAGCCGACGAGTTCGCCGCCGACGATGTTCTTGAGTCCGGCCATGATGTCGCGGCCGATGTGCTTGGCACGGACCGTGTTGCCCGTCACGATCCCGTGGAATTCGACGATGCGGCGGCCCGGGATACTCTCCGTGTTGCTGATCTCCATGCCTGTTGCTCCTGCTTGCCCGATCGGGACTTCATGGTATCACCTGAGGCGCAGTAAATTCCCTTATATCAAACGCTTGCCGGCGCCACTACGCTGGTCGCATGAAAACGATCATCGAACCGTTCCGCATCAAGATGGTGGAACCGATCAAGCTGACGACGCGCGACGAGCGCGAGACGCTGATCCGGGACGCGCATTACAACCCGTTCCTGTTGCGCGCCGAAGACGTCATCATCGACCTGCTGACCGACTCCGGTACCAGCGCGATGTCCTCGGACGCCTGGGGCGCCCTGATGCGCGGCGACGAATCCTACGCGGGCGCCCGCAGCTGGTACCGCTTTCGGGATACGGTCCGGGACATCTTCGGTTTCGAGCAGGTCATCCCGACGCACCAGGGACGCGCGGCGGAACACATCCTGTTCGGCGTCATGGTGAAGCCCGGGTCGATCGTGCCGAACAACACCCACTTCGACACGACGCGCGGCAACATCGAGTTCGTCGGCGGCGAAGCCGTCGACCTGCCCTGCCCCGAGGCCGACGACCTCGACTCCGATTTCCCGTTCAAGGGCAATATGGACACGGCGGCGCTCGAGAAACTCGTCAACGAGCACGGTCCCGAAAAGATCCCCGTGATCATGCTCACGATCACCAACAACTCGGGCGGCGGGCAGCCCGTCTCGATGGCCAACGTTCGCGAGGTCAGCCGCATTGCGAAGGCGGCCGGCATTCCCTTCTACATCGACGCCTGCCGTTTCGCCGAGAATTCCCACTTCATCAAGCACCGCGAGGACGGCTACTCGGACGCAGCGCCCGTCGATATCGCGCGCGAGACCTTCAGCTACGCCGACGGCTGCACGATGTCGGCGAAAAAAGACTCGTTCGGCAACATCGGCGGCTTCCTGTGCACCAACGACGACGAGCTGGCGCACCGGGAACGCAATATCCTGATCATGACGGAAGGGTTCCCGACCTACGGCGGCCTGGCCGGACGCGATCTCGAAGCCATCGCCGTCGGGCTGCGGGAAACGCTGGACGAGCACTATCTCGACTACCGGCTGCTGTCGACGCGCTATGTCGTGCAGCACCTGCGCGACGCCGGCATACCCGTCATGTCGCCGGCAGGCGGCCATGCCGTCTACCTCGACGCGCGCCGCTTCCTGCCGCACATCGAGCCGCTGCAGTACCCGGGGCAGGCGCTGTCCGTCGAGCTCTACCTCGAAGCCGGCGTACGGGCCGTCGAGATCGGCACCGTCATGTTCGGCCTCGACCCGCACACCGACGAGGAACGTCCGGCCAGGCTCGACCTGCTACGGCTCGCCATCCCGCGCCGCGTCTACACGCAGAGCCACATGGATTACGTGCTGGAAGCGATCGGACTTGTCTGGGAGCGCCGTGACGGCGTACGCGGCATGAAAATCGTCGAGGCGCCGCAATTCCTGAGGCATTTCACGGCGCACTTCGACCGGGTCCGCGCAAGCTGACCGGCGCGCGTGCTGCGCCGGGCGTGATTCAATACAAAAGCTCGACCCACCGACCGGCTTCTTCGAGTTCGGCCTTCCTCTTCGCCCACGATTCGGGAGACCCGACCATGTTGGCGAACACCTTGTCGAGTGCATCGCGGATCGGCACCAGGCCGGCCACGTACACGTAAGTGCGTTCGTCGTCGAGCATGCTCAGGATCTCTCCGCTGCGTTCCTCGATTGCGTGATCCCACGCGATCGGGTCGGCCCAATTCGGCCGCGGGCTCAGCGCCCGGAACGCTTCGAACGTTTCCTCGTCGTAATAGCGTGCGAAGTCGTCGCGCTGGTCGTTCATATAGAGCAACTCGAGACCGGACCGCGCACCGTACAGCAGGCGAACCTTGCCTTCCCAGTCGCCGATGTCCTGGTAGATGTGTTTGACGAAGGCGCGAAACGGTGCAATGCCGGTACCGAGGCCGATCAGCAGCAGATTCGCCGATCTGTCCTCGGGCACCGTAAACGGCAGGCCGAAGGGACCGGTGATGAACAGCGTGTCGCCGGGCTTGCGGTCGCAAATGAAGTTGGAGTTGACGCCCGCGTATTGCTCGCCGCTGTAGTCGTCGATGTAATCGCAGCGCCTTACCACGAGCCTGACCCGGGGCTTGGCATCGGCCTTGGGCGCGGGCGTGTCTGCGACCGTGTAAAGCCGCTGGCGCAACGCGCCGCCGAACTCCTTCGGGCCTTCGACCAGTACACCGATGCTCTGCCCGATTTCGTAGCTGAACTCGTCCCTGTCCACTTCGAGTACCAGTTCACGGACTTCGGCATCCGCGCCTTCGTCGGTGATGGGTTCCGTGCTTAAAACGGTCGCGTTAAAGCGAGGTTCTGTCGGATAGTCTTCAAGACGCATGAGGGGTACTCCTTTTCGCTCTATTCCCGCCGGGGGCGGGTCCAGCCGCAGTATCGAATTTGTCGGAACCGCATCCGCCAAAGCACGGCGTTGCATCGCAGGCGCCCGAACGACCGGCCTTCAGCCGCTCTTTCAGCGCGCTTTCGAACGCAGCGATCCGTATCGCAATCATGGCCGAGATGACAACGGTCGCAACGACGAGGCCGAGCAGAATACTCATCGGCCCAGCCCCGCGAAACCCATGAAGCCCATGGACAATATACCGGCCACGATCAGGGCGGCCGCGGTTCCTTTGAAGATCTCGGGTACGTCCGCGAGATCGAGTTTTTCACGCACGCCGGCCATCAGCACGAGCGCCAGTGCGAACCCGGCAGCCGCACCCAGTGCGTATACGATCGCCTGGGTAAATCCGTAGCCTTTATTGGTCTGGAACAGCGCGAGGCCGAAGATCGCGCAGTTCGTCGTGATCAGCGGCAGGAAGATGCCCAGCGCCTTGAACGTCGGCGGGCTCAGTTTGCGCAACAGCATCTCGACGAGCTGCACGGCCGACGAGATCACGAGGATGTAGGAGATGATCCTGAGATAGGGCGCGTCGATCGCCTCGAGTACGAGGTTGATGCCGAACGCGCACATCGAGGCGACGAGCATGACGAACGTCACCGCGCCGCTCATGCGCACCGCCGTTTCGAGCTTGGCCGACACGCCGAAGAACGGGCAAATGCCGAGGAAATAGGCGAGCACGAAGTTGTTGACCAGCGCCGCGTTCAGGAAGACGGACCAGTAACCGGGGTCTTTCATGACGCCGCCTCCTGCTCACCGGCCCGCTTCTCCGCTTCCGCCTGGTACTGGCGGATCCGGTTCACGAGCAGGAGCCATATCGCCATCGCGAAGAAGCCGCCGCTGGGCAGCACCATGACCGTCCAGGTCTGGAACCCGCCGGGGAACAGGTCGACGCCGAACAGCGTGCCGCTGCCGAGGACTTCGCGCATCACGCCGATGAAGAACAGCGCGGCGGTGAAGCCTGCCCCCATGCCCAGACCGTCCATTACGGCGAGGGCGGGCCTGTTCTTGGACGCGAAGGCCTCGGAACGGCCCAGGATGAGGCAGTTGACGACGATCAGGGCGATGAACGCGCCCAGCGCGCGGTGCAGCTCGATGCTGATCGCCATGATCGCGTAATCGACGCAGGTGACGAAGGTCGCGATGATGCAGATGTAGCTGACGATGCGTGCCTCGCGCGGTATGAAATTCCTGAGCAGCGACACCGACAGGCCGGCCATCACCAGCACGAAGGTCGTCGCGGCGCCCATGGCCAGCGCGTTGATCGCAGTATTCGATACGGCCAGCGCCGGACACAGACCGAGCATCTGGATGAACACCGGGTTGTCGCGCCACAGTCCCTTGACGAATTCGTCGGTCGAGTTGCTTTGCTTCTTCCCCACCTGCTACTCCTCAGTCGACTGCGGCGGCCGGAAATCGCGCGCGTCCCGCTCGAGCGCAGGCAGCCAGAAACCCGACGCCCGGTTCAGGATCGCACCGATCGCATCCGAGGTGATCGTGGCCCCGGTAATACCGTCGAGTTGCCAGGCTTCGGTCTTTTCGCCTTCCTTGACCGTCACGATCGCGTTCGCCAGCGCCGTGCCGTCGTCGTTGAGGCGCGCATCGAGCGCCTCGAAATTGGCCAGGAAGTGCGGTTCCAGCTCGACCTTGTCGCCGAGGCCGGGGGTCTCCTTGCTTTCCAGCACCTTGTGACCGACGATGGCCTTGAGTTCGAAAGAATAGGAATACAATACGGTGATGTTGTCCGCGTAGCCCATGCCCCGCGCCGTAATGACCGCGCCAACCAGCTCGCCGTTATCGCCGTAGGCGAGGTACGCAGGCAGGTCGGCAGGCTCGGCAGCGCCGACCAGCGCACCGTTCGCATCCAGGGCGACTTCGACCGTCGAGTGCGCGGCCGGCAGTACTTCCTCTATCGCATTGCCGAGAAACCGTGCCCTGTTGTCGGCGATACGTCCGGCGGTCCCCTGGTACACCGATACGATCAGCAGGGCGCAGAATGCCCCGATGCCGACGATCGAACGGTACATCTGCCACACCGTCGTCGGTTTCCGCTGCAGGGGCGCCGGTGCGTTCATCCCGCCCCCCTGCCCGTACCGAATACCCTGGGCTGGATCAGGTTGTCGATATGCGGCGACACCGCGTTCGCCAGCAGGATCGCGTACATCACGCCCTCGGGCATGCCGCCCCAGAAGCGGATCACGACCACCAGTACGCCGATCAGCGCGCCGTAGAGCCAGCAGCCGGCGTTGGTGATAGGCGAGGCCACCATGTCGGTCGCCATGAACACCGCGCCGAGCATCAGGCCGCCCGAAAACAGCATGAACACCGGCCCGGGATAAGTCGCCGGATCGTAGAGCTGGAAGGCCCAGGTCACCGCCGCGACGGTCGCGAAAATCGATGCCGGGATACGCCAGTTCATCATGTTGCGCGCCACGAGGTAGACGCCGCCCAGCAGGATCAGCACGCCGCAGGTCTCGCCGACCGAGCCCGAGGTCAGGCCGGCCGCCAGTTCGCGGCCGCCGGCGAACTCGGCCTCGAACTTCATCAACGCCAGCGGCGTGGCCGTCGTCACGGCGTCGTAGGCCGGCTCCCAGAACGGCATCGCCAGCACCGACGAGGGGATGTGTTCGAAACGCCCCTCGGCGAACGGCGCCTGCCAGTGGGTCATCGCCTGCGGGAACGCGGCCTGCAGGAACGCGCGGCCGACCAGCGCCGGGTTGAAGGCGTTCATGCCGAGCCCGCCGAACAGGAACTTGCCGATGGCCACGCCGAACACGCCGCCCGCGAACACCATCCACAGCGGCAGGTCCGGGGGCAGCGTCAGGCCGTACAGCAGGCCGGTGATGGCGATGGACCAGTCGCCGACCGTGGACGGCTGGCCGGTCCAGCGGCACAGCCAGTGCTCGGTCAGGACGCAGCTTGCCGTCGCCGCGACGATGACGAGGGCGGCCCCCGCACCGAAAGCGTAGACCGCGAAGACGGTCACGGGCAGCAGCGCCATGAACACGTTGCGCATGATGACGTCGGTGCTGGCGCCGTCGGTGACGTGCGGCGACGAGCCGATCTCGAGAAGTTTGCTCAGGCGGGCCATCAGGCGGCGCTCAGCGTGCGGACCATCTTCTTGGCCACGCGGAAATACTGGACCAGCGGGATGTGCGATGGGCACACGTAGGTGCAGGCGCCGCACTCGAAGCAGTCCATCAGGTGCCAGGAATCCGCCATCTGCCCGTATTCCTCGTTCTTTGCGAGGATGCCGAGCTGCGAGGGATTCAGGAACATCGGGCAGGCCTCGACGCAGCGCGCGCAGTGGATGCAGGGATAGACCTTCCTGTGGCCCGTCGAAGCGCCCGTCTCGGCGCTCGTGAAGGCCGTGATGCCCGAGGTGCCCTTGGTGATCGGGATGTCCAGGTTCGACACGGTCGGGCCCATCATCGGGCCGCCCATGAACACGCGCGAGATGTCGTCGACCGGCTCGCACTGCTCCAGCGCGAAGCGCACGGGCGTGCCGATCGGGATCCGGTAGTTGCCCTGCCTGCGCACGCCCGGGCCGCCGATCGTGATCACCCGCTCCTGGATGCCGCGGCCACGCGGCAGCAGGCGGCCGATCTCGGCGGTCGTGGCCACGTTGCAGCAGATTGCGCCGATGTCCGCGGGCAGGCCGCCGGACGGCACCTCGCGGTCGATGAGCGCGCTGAAGATCATCTTCTCGGCGCCCTGCGGGTACTTCACCGGCGACACGCGCACGGTCACGGGCAGATCGTCGGGGCACAGGGACCGGAACCGTTCCGCCGCGTCCCGCTTGTTCGCCTCGATCGCGATGATCGCCTCGGAGGTCCCGGTGGCGCGCAGCAGGTAGCGGATGCCCGTGAACACGTCCCCGGTCTGCTCCAGCATCACCCGGTAGTCGGTGGTCAGGTACGGCTCGCACTCCACGCCGTTGATGAACAGCGTGTCCAGCCGTTTGCCTTCCGGCGGTTTCAGCTTGACGTGGGTCGGAAAGGCCGCACCGCCGAGTCCGACGACGCCGGCGTTCTGGATCGCCGTGACGATCTCGTCGGGCGCGGCGTCGAGGCCGCAGGGCTCGCCGTCGTCGATCTCCTGGGTCGAGGCCGGATAGGGCTCGATGTAGATGCTCTCGACCTTGGTGCCCATGATGCCCGGCGCCAGCGTGATGCGCCGCACCTTGCCCGAGGCCGGCGCGTGCATGGCCACCGACATGAAGCCGTCCGGTACGGCGATCGTCTGCCCGCGGACGACTTCCTGGCCCTCGCGCACACAGGGCTTCGCCGGCTTCCCGAGGTGCTGGCTGAGCGGCACGATCAAGACCTGCGCAAACGGGAACTGGCGGATCGCCAGCTCAGCCGTTTCGTCCTTCATCTCGGGCGGGCGCACCCCGTGCCTGAAGGTGTCCTTGCGGAACAGGTCCAGCATCTAGACAGGCCCTAGTTGAACTTCTCGCCGCGTTTGATCCACTTGTCGATGTCCTTCTCACTGCGATCACGCGGCAGCCCGGGATGGATCACCTCTGCGGTGCATTTCTCGGCTGCCTTGACGAGATCGCGGTACGGCC
>JAKSCZ010000569.1 GCA_022360335.1 Pseudomonadota bacterium | reverse complement strand
CGGGTTATGGCGCCGGTCGTTTTTTTACGGTGTCAGTCACCCTATTTCCAGCCTGAGGGTGCGTGATGAGTTTAGACTGGAAATAGGGTGACTGACACCGTAAAAAAACGACCGGCGCCATAACCCGACGATCAATGACGGTAACGATCAAAACCCCGGAGCAGCAGGAAAAAATGCGCGTCGCCGGCCGGCTCGCGGCGGACGTGCTCGATATGATCGGGGATTATGTCAAACCGGGGGTGACCACGGGCGAGCTCGATCGCATCTGTCACGAGTACATCACGAAGGAACAGGGGGCCACCCCTGCCCCGCTCAACTACCGGGGCTTTCCCAAATCGATTTGCACGTCGGTCAACAACGTCGTCTGTCACGGCATACCGGGCGAAAAGACCCTGAAATCCGGCGATGCCGTCAACATCGACATTACGGTCATCAAGGACGGCTTTCACGGCGATACGAGCCGCATGTTCATGGTCGGCAAGGAAAACATCCTCGCCAGGCGCCTGTCGAAAGTCGCCCGTGAGGCCATGTGGCTCGGTATCCGGGAACTCGGGCCCGGCAAGCGCCTCGGCGACGTCGGTGCGGCCATCCAGCGGCACGTCGAGTCGCATCGTTATTCGGTCGTTCGCGAATACTGCGGCCACGGCATCGGCCAGGTCTTCCACGAAGACCCGCAGGTCCTGCACTACGGCAAACGCGGCTCCGGCCTGGAGCTCAGGGAAGGCATGACGCTCACCGTCGAGCCCATGATCAATGCCGGCAAGGCGGCCGTGCGGCTGTTGCCGGACGGCTGGACCGTGGTGACCCGGGACCGCAGTCTGTCGGCGCAGTGGGAGCACACCTGCCTCGTCACGGCCGACGGCTATGAAGTTCTGACGCTGGGTGCCGACGATCGCTGAGTTATCAATCAGTTACAACGCCATCCGGGACTCCCTGGCCGCGGCGGCCGAGGACCTGCGGGCCCGCTTCGATGCCGGTGAGTCCGTCGTCGACCTCGTGCACGCACGGGCGGCGCAGATCGACGAGGTCCTGACGCGCCTGTGGCGCGAGCACCTGGCCTCGAGCGGCGTGGCGCTCGTCGTCGTCGGCGGCTACGGGCGCGGCGAAT
>JAKSCZ010000220.1 GCA_022360335.1 Pseudomonadota bacterium | reverse complement strand
GCTGACCAAGTCGTACCTCATCTATACGGGCGTCGTCGACGCGATGATGCAGTGGTGGTACGGGCATAACGCGGTCGGGTTCTTCCTGACCGCGGGCTTCCTCGGCATGATGTACTACTTCGTGCCGAAACAGGCCGGCCGTCCCGTCTATTCCTACCGGCTCTCGGTCGTCCACTTCTGGTCGCTGATCGCCGTCTACATGTGGGCCGGCGCGCATCACCTGCACTACACGTCGCTGCCGGACCGGGCGCAGACGCTCGGCATGGTGTTCTCGGTCATCCTGCTGGCGCCGAGCTGGGGCGGCATGATCAACGGCATCATGACGCTGTCGGGCGCCTGGCACAAACTGCGCTCCGACCCGATCCTCAAGTTCATGATCGTCGCGCTGTCGTTCTACGGCATGTCGACCTTCGAAGGCCCGATGATGTCGATCAAGACCGTCAACGCATTGTCGCACTACACCAACTGGACCATCGGCCACGTGCACTCCGGCGCGCTCGGCTGGGTCGCCATGATGACGATCGGCTCGCTCTATTGCCTGCTGCCGCGCCTCTACAACCGCGACAGCATGTACTCGACCAGGCTCATCGACGTGCATTTCTGGACGTCGACGATCGGCGTGGTTCTGTACGCCGTGTCGATGTGGATCGCGGGCGTGACCGAAGGCCTGATGTGGCGCGCGGTCAACGACGACGGCACGCTGACGTATTCCTTCGTCGAGTCGCTCAAAGCCGTCGAACCCTACCACTACCTGCGTCTGCTGGGCGGCCTCGTGTTCTTCACGGGCATGATCATCATGGCTTACAACGTCTTCAAGACCGTGAGCGACAAGAAGCCAGTACCCGTTGCGGTAATGGACCCGGCGTAACAGGAGAACGAACACCATGCGCCATGAAGCTATCGAAAAAAGTCTGAACCTGATGATGGTGCTGATCGTCGCGGCGATCAGCATCGGCGGTCTGGTTGAGATCATCCCGCTCATGATGAGCTCGGATGCGACCGAGCCCGACGAAGGCATCGCGGTGTACAGCCCGCTGCGCCTCGCCGGGCGGGATATCTACGTCCGCGAGGGTTGCTACAACTGCCATTCGCAGATGATCCGCCCGTTCCGTTCCGAGACCGAGCGCTACGGCCCGTTCACGACGGCCGGCGAGACCGTCTACGACCGGCCGTTCCAGTTCGGTTCCAAACGCACGGGGCCCGACCTCGCCCGCGTCGGCGGCCGCTACTCGGACGACTGGCAGCGCCTGCACCTGATGGACCCGCGCGCACTCGTGCCCGAGTCCAACATGCCGGCCTACCCGTGGCTCGCCGAACGCGAAGTCGATCCGGAGTTCCTGACGGCGAAGCTCAGGACGCTGCAATTCCTGGGCGATCCGTACACGGACGAGCAGATCGCCGCGGCGGCCGGCGAGGTCGAGGGCAAGACCGAGCTCGATGCCATCGTCGCCTACCTGCAGGGCCTCGGCACGAACCGGCGGAATCGCAGGTAAGCCCGCATGGATATCAACGACTTTCGCGGATTCCTGACGGCCGTCGTCTTCATCGCCTTCGTCGGCATCTGGGCGTGGGCCTGGAGCGCGCGGCGGAAGAAGGACTTCGAGGCTTCCGCGGCGCTGCCGCTGGAAGAAGACGACTACATTACGAACAACAAGCGGGAGAACATCTGATGCCTGCATTCTGGCACTGGTTCGTTGCTGCTGGCACGATCGTTTTCATCATCTGGTGCGTCTGGCTGATCGGCTGGTCGGCCAAACAGGGACCGCAGAACGTCTCGGACGACGACGTCGTCGGCCACAAGTGGGACGGCGACCTCGAGGAGTGGAACAACCCGGCCCCGAAGTGGTGGCTCTACCTCTACTTCATCACGATCGTCTGGGGCGTCGGCTACATGATCGCCTACCCCGGCTTCGGCAACTTCGAGGGCATGCTCGGCTGGTCGCAGCAAGGGCAGTACGAAGCCGAGATGCAGGCCGCGGCCGCGAACTACGATCCGATCTACGAGCAGTTCGCGGCGATGGACTTCGCGGCGCTGGCAGCGGACGCCGACGCGCAGGCGCTCGGCCGGAGTCTGTTCGCGAGTTACTGCACGACCTGTCACGGCTCGGACGCGCGCGGTGCGCCCGGCTACCCGAACCTGACGGACGACGACTGGCAGTGGGGCGACAGCGAGCAGGCGATCACGACGTCGATCGGCATGGGCCGCAACGCCGTCATGACGCCCTGGGCCCGGATTCTCGGCTCGGACGAGGCCGTGACGAACATGGCGAAATACGTCCGCAGCCTGTCGGGCATCGAGGCGGCGGACGAAGCGGCTGCGGGGATGGCCACGCAGTTCACGACACTGTGCGCCGCCTGTCACATGCCGGACGGCACGGGCAACCCCTTGCTCGGTGCGCCGGACCTGACCGACGACGTGTGGCTGTACGGCTCGTCGATCGACGTCGTCGGCACGACGATCGCCGACGGGCGCAGCGGGCAGATGCCGGCTCACGGCGAGCTGCTGGGCGCGAATCGTACCAAGATTCTCGCGGCCTATGTCTACAGCCTGTCGCAGTAGTACCATTGAGACGTGATCAGCGAGGAATACCGTGGCGCCAGGCAGTGGAGCCGTGACAGGCAGGCCGTATTCACCGTCGTGTGGATATCGTTCCTCATCGCGGCCTTCGGCACCATGGTGTTCTTCGCATTGTTCGACCCGGTCGACCTAACCGGGATTTTCGACGAAGACCTCGAGATCGGGCGCGACGCAGGTTATGCGGCCGGTTTCTTCTTTTTCTGGGTCCTGTGCGCGCTCTGTTCGGGCGTCACGGCCTATCTCGTACGCACTGCTCCGAAGCGCGACGCCAAACACCGAGACTAGGGCCTGTTCACACTGCGGTGCTGCGCCCTGTTGTGGTTGAAAAAGCGCCAGTCAAGGCGCAAGGAGAGAAGTTTGGTGAATCCAAATGAACGACGAGCAACGCCGATTGGCGCTTTTTCAGGCGCAACCCGCAGGGCCGGGGCCATTTTCCTGCCGACGGCGTTATCAGGCGCTCGTGTAGCGGTGCTACACGACGCTTCTTCTGCCTGGTCGGCCAAGAAAATGGCCTCCGGCAGGGCACACCGCCGCGGTGTGAACAGGCCCTAGGGTCTTGTTCACACCATCGTGATGACGAAGCCGCAAGGCGCCTCGATGTACGAGAGCGCCAAGAAAATCTACCCCCGGGAAATCGGCGGGCGCTTCGACCGCCTGAGCCGCATTTCGACGATTACGCTGCTCGGACTGTTCTACGCCGGGCCGTGGCTGCAGTGGGATGCGCGCCAGGCCGTGCTGTTCGACCTGCCCGCACGCAAATTCCATATCTTCGGCCTGACGCTGTGGCCTCAGGATTTCCCGTATCTCGCGCTGCTGTTGATGATCCTCGCGTACTCGCTGTTCTTCTTTACGGCACTCGGCGGGCGGCTGTGGTGCGGCTTTGCGTGTCCGCAGACCGTCTGGACCGAGATCTTCATCTGGATGGAGCAGCTCACGGAAGGCAAGCGCCTGCAGCGCATCAAGCTCGACGAGGCGCCGTGGTCGTGGAACAAGTTCCGGCGCAAGTTCTCGAAACAGTTCCTCTGGATCACCTTCGCGATGTGGACCGGGTTCACGTTCGTCGGCTACTTCCAGCCGATCCGCGAACTCGGCGTCGACATTCTGGCGTTCAACGTGGGCGGCTGGACGCTTTTCTGGGGCCTCTTCTACGGCTTCGCGACGTACGGCAACGCCGGCTACATGCGCGAGCAGGTCTGCAAGTACATGTGCCCGTACGCGCGTTTCCAGAGCGCGATGTTCGACAAGGACACGCTGATCATCTCCTACGACGAGTCGCGCGGCGAACCGCGCGGCGGCCGCAAGCGCTCCGAGGACCCGCGGGCCAGGGGACTCGGCGACTGCATCGATTGCCGGCTCTGCGTCCAGGTCTGCCCGACGGGCATCGATATCCGTGAGGGCCTGCAGTACGAGTGCATCGCGTGTGCCGCCTGCATCGACGCCTGCGATTCGGTCATGGATCGCATGAACTACCCGCGCGGCCTCGTTCGGTACACGACCGAGAACGCGGTGCAGGGCAAGCAGGCCCGCGTGCTGCGCCCGCGCGTAGTCGTCTACGCTGCGCTGTTGTTCGTGCTCGTCGGCGGCCTGGTCACGTCGATGGCGATGCGGACGCCCGTGATCCTCGACGTCATCCGCGACCGCAACACGCTCTACCGCGAGCTGCCGGGCGACGTCATCGAGAACATCTACACGCTCAAGCTGATCAATCAGAGCAACCGGCCGCGCAGTTTCGCGGTCGAGGTCGGCGGGGTCGACGGTATCGAGCTCGACGGTGTCGACGAACCGGTCGAAGTCGAGGGCGGCGGCGTCCTGTCCCTGCCGGTGCGCGCTCGCGCCCGTCGCGACCGGGCCTATGGCATCATGAACATCGAGTTCAGCGTTACCGCAGCCGACGATCCGGGTGTCGCCGTTAGCGAAGACAGTCGTTTCCTCGGCCCGACGCCTTAGCGACACGCCATGAGACGCGAAGACACAACGCCCTGGTACCGGCAATTCTGGCCGTGGTTCATCATCGCCCTGCCCGCGTCGGCGGTCGTCGCCGGCCTGACGACCGTCTGGATCTCGATGCAGACGACCGACTCGCTCGTCGTGCACGCCGAGGACGGCGTCAGGAACGCCGCCGACCGGCGCATTTCGGCGCAGCGGCTGGCGTCCGGGATGGGCCTGGTTGCGCTCGTCGAGATCGACCCCGTCACGGGCGCCGTGTCCGCCGCCATGCGCGCGGGCGACCTCGTCGACGTTCCGGCCACGCTCGACTTCGAGCTGTCGCACCCGGCGTTCGCCGACCGCGATCTCGCCATCTCGCTGACCAGGGCGCTCCCGGATGCCGACGGCAATCCCGTCTGGGCCGGGCACTTCGTCGAGGTCCCGGACGGACGTTTCTACGCGGTCCTCAAGTCCGGCGATCGATGGCGCCTGTCCGCCGAGTGGCGGGGCGAGTCGAGCCTGACCCTGCGGCCCGGCGGCGATGAATCTCTCTGAGACGTGCTTCCACTGCGCCCTCCCCATCCCCACCGGCTGTGACCTGAGCGTCGACATCGAAGGGCGGCGCCGGGCCGTCTGCTGCCCGGGCTGCAAAGCCGTCGCCGAACTGATCCGCGATACCGGGCTCGTACGCTACTACGCGCTGCGCGATACGCCGGAGCCCGGTGTCGGCCGGCCGCCCGAGGACGTCGCCGAATGGAGCGTATTCGACGGCGACGACATGCTCGAGGCGT
>JAKSCZ010000066.1 GCA_022360335.1 Pseudomonadota bacterium | reverse complement strand
CTTGTCTCTCGCACCGATCGTGTGGTCCCCGGCATTGGTATCGAGCACGCTCTCCACCACCGTGTCGGTCGCCTCGGCAACGCCGTTCACGTAGATCGTCAGACCCTGCGGCGACCAGGCGCACACCACGTGGGTCCAGGTATCCAGTACCGCGCTGCTGGCGCTCGTTGCAATGCCGTCGGAGTGGTTGCTGCGGCATTGCCAGCGGTTGTCGGTGCCGAGCAGCACCTGGAAGGGCCTGTGCATGCCGCTTGCGTTCCAGTGACCGTAGAGCGTCTGCTCGTCGGCGGCGCCGAGCTGCCCGGGTTTGGCCCACAGGGCCACCGAAGCGCCGGAGAAGCCGCTGAAGTCCAGGGCCGCCGAATCGCTGACGTGCACGTAGTCGTTCGTGCCGTCGAAATCCAGCGCATGGCCGTCGATCCCGGCGCTCCAGGCGGCGCCGACGACGGTACCGCTATTGCTGCCCACGGCATCCGAGACGGACGTGCCCGTACCCTCGTCGAGCTGCCAGTGCGCGGCATTGGGCGTCAGCGCCGCACTCGTAACGGTGACCGCGGCCTGGCCGCTTACCGCAGCGCCGGCAGCGGTCACGGTAAAACTCCCCGGCGCAGTTCCCGCCGTGTACGTGCCGGCCTGATCGATGCTGCCGCCGGTGGCCGACCAGGCGATGCTCGTCGGGTAGGGCTCGCCGTATTGATCGATGCCGCTCGCGCTGAACGGCTGCGTTGCGCCCTCGGCCAGCGTGACCGTTGCAGGCGATACCGCGATCGCGCTCAGGACCGCGGCCTCCTCGACCGTGACGCTCGCCGTGTCGGTGACCGGAACGCCGCCTTGCTCGGCGCCGAGTTCCAGGACGTAGCTGCCCGGAGCGGGGAACGTCGCGCTCGTTGCGGGCGCGCCGGCATCGGCAAAGGCGACCCCCGGCGCGCCGCTGACGACACGCCAGGCGATCGAACCCGGGTCCACGTTACCGCTCACGCTGCCGTTCAGCGCCACGCTGTCCGTCGGCAGGCGAATCGTAGTATCCGGTCCCGCATCGACCGCCGCCGCTCCGCCGCCGGGGGTGACCGAGTTGTAAAGGTCCTGGACCTGCGTTGCCGTGAGCGTCAGGTCGTAGACCCGAACCTCGTCGAGCGTGCCGGTATAGTACTGCGACAGCGTGCCGCTCTTGTCTCTCGCACCGATCGTGTGGTCCCCGGCATTGGTATCGAGCACGCTCTCCACCACCGTGTCGGTCGCCTCGGCAACGCCGTTCACGTAGATCGTCAGACCCTGCGGCGACCAGGCGCACACCACGTGGGTCCAGGT
>JAKSCZ010000529.1 GCA_022360335.1 Pseudomonadota bacterium | reverse complement strand
CAGCAGCAACAACTGATCGATCATATCGGAGAGTGTGTTCACCTGCTTTCGCAGACGTGCTGCATCCTCTACCGGTAACTTGTCGAGTTCGAGCGCGAGGACCGCCAGCGGCGTCTTCAATTCATGGGCCGCATCGGCGGCGAATGCTTCCTGGCGTCGCGCGTGGCGCTCCAGCTGTTTCGTCAGGTGGTTGATTGCCTCGGCGAAAGGCCTGATTTCGCTGGGTAAGGATTGCGATGGCGCACGATAACTCGCGCGGGTCTCCGTGGCGGCCAGCACGTCCTCGGACAGTGCTATCAACTGCCGCTTCAGCCTGCGGATCACGACAAACGCACCGATGCCAAAGAGAACCAGGAACAGGCTGACGGGTATGATGACGTGTCCGGCAATCTCTGACTTCGCCTCCTCCGGCGCCGGCGGATTGTCGCTTAACAGGCCGTAGTGCTGCACGACGAGCAGTGCCAGGATCACAGCGCCGGCTATGCTCGCCATCGTCAGGCCCACTGCCAGTTGTCGACCGATAGAGCGCATCAGGCCTCCGACCTGCCGCCGAGGTAGTAGCCGACACCGCGTACGGTATGCAATACGTCGTTCTCCCCGGCGTCCGCCAGGCGTCGGCGCAATCGTGACGCCAGCGCCTCGAGCGCATTGGGTGTCACGGTGTCCGACAGGCCGTACACGGCCGCCTCAATGGCCTCGCGTGAAACCACGCCCTTGCGTCGCAGCAGCGCTTCGAGCAGGTCCGTTTCCTTTCGTCCGAGGAATACGGCGTGGTCCGAAACTCGGACTTCACGAGTATCCGTATCCAGCTCGATTCGCCCTCGCGATAATCGCTTTGCCTGACGCGACTTGGGACGGCGCGTCAGCGCGCGAAGCCGAGCGGCGATCTCGTCCACCTCGGCGGGCTTGACGAGATAGTCGTCGGCTCCCGAATCGAGACCCAGGATGCGTTCGCCCAAGGTATGGCGCGCTGACAGCACGAGAACCGGTGGTCGATCGTCGGTGCCTGCCTTTAACCAGTCGATGCCGTCACCGTCCGGAAGACCCAGATCGAGAATGACCGCGTCGAACGACCCGAGTGCAAGGAACTCGCGCGCGATACCGAGGTTTGGCGCAATATCGACCGCAATCCCGCGGCGATTCAGACCTTCTTCGGTCAATGCAGAAAGTCGCTCATTGTCCTCGATCAGCAGAATACGCATTCCAAAAAAACCGAACGACCCTTGGGAAGTAGCCTAATTTATGTCCCTGGCGGGTTTCTGACAACCGGCTTCAAAACTGATAGTGCAGGTTCAGGCGTACTCGTGAGACCCAGTCGTTGGTGCCGGGCTGGTCGACCAGTTCAAAGTCCTTTCGTTGGTAACGATAGGCTGTAGTATAGAGCAACGCCTTGTCCGTCATTCGTCGGGTCAGTTCGAAAGAGTGTTGCTTGTAGTTCGTGGCATAGGTGGTGTTGTCGTGAGAGAAGGCCGCCAGTACAGCATCCGTTTCCGCAACCGCCCACCCGTAGCCAAGCCGGTATTCGCCCGGATTGCGTGCATCGCCAACAGTCAGATTGACAGAGTAGCCGGTGTCCTCGGGCACTTTGGCGCCAAGGTTTTTGACGTAGTCGCCTACCAGGGTGACCGGCCAGGTGCCGTTGCCTTCGAAACGCGCACTCCCCAGTATATTGAAAAGATCGAAATCCGACACATACGCGAGGCCGTCTTCCGTCGTGTTGTTCCCGCGTATGTCGCCGATGTCCGCGTTCGCAAAGCTGCCGATCTCGTAGTCGAAATAGGCCAGATGGAGTGCGCCGCTTATCCGTCGTTCCGGCCGGAAACGTAACGACGTCTGCACGCCGTTCATGTAACTGTCGTCGGCAGTAACCTGTTCGTCGACCCGCGCGTGAATGCCGGTCAGGGAGCCGGATAACATACCGGTATCCCGGCCCAGGTCGATACGCCCGACGCCGCCGTATGGATTCACGTCACCGTCCCACACAAGATCAGTGCGCACGAAAGGATTCGGCACTTTGCCGCCGGCAGCGTACAGGCCGTCGACTGAGTATTCGGCAAACAGCAAATCGAGGCTGACGTCGAGGTCGTCATAAAAGTTGCCAAGACTGACGTCGGCGCTATTGGGGTCGTCCGGGTCCCCGGTAACGATTCTCGCGCCCAGCCGGGTTGACTTGCCGACGCTGTAGGTTGCGCCGAGTCGGCCTCGAATCACGCCCCGATTTCGGTCTGGAAGTCCGGTGTGGGCCGGCGTACTTTCCCAGCGAAGCCGCAGGTCACCGTGGACTTCGACGGACTGCGGTGTGGGTGCCGGTGAGACGTCGCCCTGGTCGACGGTGACCGGCTCGGCAGGAGCAGCGGTCGGCGTCAGTCCAACCTGTCGTTTGAGCGAAGATACCTCCGCCCTCAGGGCAGCGATTTCCGCTTTGAGTTCTGCGATAGTTGCAATTGTTTCTGCGTCGGCTGCGTTTGTATCCGCAGTGGCGATCGCCAGAGCTGCAGCGCCCATACTAACAACCAGGCGTTTGTGCCCTCTGCCGCTTCGGGTATCAAGTCGTTTCATTACGAATCCGTTTCATCAAGAATCAATTGGGAACCGGATTTGCCGGCCCGGGCTCCCATCTCAGGTCAGAAGTTGAGAATCTGCAGTTCAAATCGCACTCCGGCAGCCAGCGCATCGTCGAGCGTTGGATCCAGCCCGGGGTTCATGACGTATTGAACGTTCGGTTGCAGAGTGAGCCAATCGGCGACCGGGAATCGATATGTCAGCTCGATGGCGACTTCGCGATTGTCAAGCCCAGGCCCAACGGCACCGGCGAGGTCTCTGACATTCTTCGAAGTTTCCGCCCACGCGAAAGCGACACCGAACTCGTCCTCCGACCTCGAACCCAGACCGTGCCAGGTAATGCCGGAACTGACGAACCGCGAGAAAATATTGAAATCCCCGAATACCTGCCCGTAGCGGGCGAACGCCGCAATCGTGGGATTCCCGGCTCGCAAGATCGTCTCGCCACGCACGTAGGCACCCGAGTTTCCGTAGGAAGGCTCCGTCGAATCTCCGATCCCCAGCGGATTTGTGTTGAAGCTGGCGGTATAGCCCCAGGCGCCGAGCAGCAAGCGGGATCGGTCGTGGGTGTAGTCAATCTCGCCGATCAGCAATGCCCCTTCCTCCTCACTGAGGCGAATCGCCGTATCGCGCGGGTCTTCAGGATCGCCCGGCACACCGTCCAAAATGGCGAGCCGCGTCGACCATCGATCGTTCCACTGGGTGGCCAGCCGCAAAGCAAGTCCCGTTACCGGAAATATCGATGGGCCGTTGAGCCCGGTCTGGCTGATGTCGGTGCCAATGCCGTGCGCACTTCCCATGAGCAGCGCCGATGATTCCAGTGCGTCGAACTCGCTATTGAGATCGTAGAGTCCGAACAGCAACTCGCTGTGTCGGCCAACCCGGACGTTTGCCCAGGCCTCGTACAAGCGGAGCGCCCGGACGCCGGTCTCGATGTTGCTCACGGCCTGGGCGTCGCCCACGGCGCTCTCCGAGAACGGCGTGCCGTTGTTGTACAGTCCGTAGAAGAACAGCTCTACGCCGTTGAGGCCGAACAGTGCTTCGGCATCGAGCCCGATCGTAACGTCGAGATTGTCGAGATAGGCCGTGTCCCGTTGCACTCCGCCAGAGACGTTGGCCCAGTAGTCTGCGGTGTACGCGACGGCCAACTCGAACGGTTGATCGGCGGTGCCGGCCAGGCCTGGACCCGCCAGCAATACCGACAGAACGGAGATTTTTTTCGTCATGCTTCTTCGTCTTTCCCGCTTGAACTGCAATACATCTCGCAGTTCGAGCCCGCGACCCCGTCTGGTAGGCGTCGTATCGTGTCGCCGAGGAAACCGGGAGCGCAGGACTATGCCGCGTTTCACTGACACCAAACTGACGTCGACCGATTATTGGTCTCGGCGTCATCTGTTTCCCCGCCAACCAGGCGACATAGGCGGTGTACTCTCGGCCAGAGTTCTCAGTGGCTTCGTGTACCTGCCGCCGAGGTCACTAATGCTCAACTGACTTCGAACGCGGTTTCATAGGTTTTTACGTCGGTGACGCTCATTCCGAGCTGACGGGCGATGTCTTGCCAGCCGTTCAGGCGCGTGGACACGTCTTCGATAATGTCTTCAGCCTCGTTTGGCTTAAGAGCAAAAGACGCGGCGGCCTGGCGAGCCAAATCCAGATCGGCCTCAGGGCCTTTCTCCGAAATCCAGGTGGTCAGTTCGCGGGCCTTTTCTTGTCTCGGAACCGGGTTGAGATCGTACGCGGGCGACAATCGCCATTGATCGTTACGGTCGTACAAGAACCCATGGTTGCGAAGGTGATCATCCAGGTTCCCTATGAGCACACTAAACACGACGCGCCGCCATAACTCATGCAGGTCTTTCGTGGGCTCGCTCGAGTGGCTGCGAATCGTCTCGGCAATATCCGTATACGTGGCTTCAT